>CAMCWJ010000270.1 GCA_945882475.1 Bifidobacterium breve | reverse complement strand
GCCAGTGCCCTGGTGAGTCCCACCATGGCGTGCTTGGCCGCGCAGGAACCGGTGGAGTAGACCTCTCCCTCAACACCGGCGACGGAGGAGACGTTGACGATGTTGCCGCCCCCGAGCAGGTACGGCAGTGCCGCGCGGCAGAGGTAGAACGGGGCGCTGACGTTGACCGCGAGGTCGTAGGCCCAATCGTCGTCGGTGACACCGGCGGTATGGCGCATCTGATGAAACCCGGCCGCGTTCACGAGGATGTCGAGGCGACCGAACCGTTGCACGCACTGCTCGACGGCGTCGCGGCAGGCCTCGGAATCGGTGATGTCGACCTGCGCGTAGGCACCACCTGGCACCGATTCGAAGACGGCCGCCATCCGTTCGGTGTCGCGCGCGATCCCGAACACCGTCGCACCACGTTCGGCGAACAGCGTGGCGACCGCCGCGCCCAAACCGGACGAGGCTCCGGTGACCAATGCCACTTTCCCCTGCAACGTCGACATGTTCTGACCCTTCCGATTACGCCGCGACATCGCGGAGGCCCACGGCGTTGCGCAGACCCGAGCAGTTGTAGCACCCGACACAGCCGACACAGTTCCGGCAGCGGGCGCAGCCGAGACACCCAACGCAACCCCGGCAGGAAAAACAGGCCAGGCAGGCCACGGATTCGCGCACCAGGACCGACAGCACTGTGAGGACGCTGCCCGCCACCGCCACACTCGCGGTGGTGGCGATGGATCCGGCTACTGCGACGCTGCGGGTGGTGGCGATGGATCCGGCTACCGCGACGCTGCGGGTGATGGCGATGGATCCGGCTACCGCGACGCTGCGGGTAGTGGCGATGGACCCGGCTACTGCGACGCTGGAAGTCGTGGCGATGGACCCTGCGATGGCTTCGCCAGGCAGGTTCGCCCGCGAGGGCACGGCGCGGCGGCCGGACGGTCGGAGATCGGCGATCACCGGCCCAGCATGTCAGCCCGTGGCGGCATTCGCAGCACAAACGCCCAGCTTGGGGGCCAGGGTGAGGCAGTTCCGCGCGTCGTCAGGAATAATTACACGTGGATGACCATGTCCGTCCCAACGGGCGGCGGACAGGTTGCTCGCATTGAATGAATAGGGACACGCGACGCTGTCCGCGCACCGGGAAGCCGGGGACACAGGGAAGGGGTAAGCCAGTGCGAGTCTTTGACGCCGCCTCGCGCAGTGGCGCCTACCGCCCGGCCGACTCCGCGGACGCTGGATTCGAGATCTGGCACAACGGAGTACGACGTACCGCGCTGTCCCACGTGTCGGACTTTGTCGACTCGCACTGCACGCCGCAACTGCGGGACACCGGTATCGACATCGCACCGGAGGTGCTCACCCAGTTCCTCGACGGCGGCAAATGCCTGCGCTCGACATTCATGTATCTGGGTTGGCTGTGCGGGGCGGATCCCGACGATCGAGCTCTGCGCGCCGCCGCCGGCTTGGAACTGCTGCACGCGTTCGCGTTGCTGCAGGACGATGTGATGGATGATTCCGCGCTGCGCCGCGGTCGGCCCGCCGCGCACGTGCAGTTCGGTGACTGGCACCGCGACCACCGGCTGTCCGGATCGCAATCCCGGTTCGGGGCCGCATTGGCCATCCTGCTCTCCGATCTGTGCCTGGTGTGGGCCGAGCAGATGATGCGCGACAGCGGCGTCGACGCGGAGGCACTGGCCCGCGCCTGGCCGCACTACGACGCGATGCGCATCGAACTGGCCGTGGGGCAGTTCGCCGACGTGGCCAACGACGCGGTTGCGCTGCCCACCCTCGATGCCGTGCTCGACGTGGCGCGGCGCAAGTCCGGCAACTACACGGTGCGACGGCCCCTGGAGATCGGAGTGGCCATGGCGGGTCGTGAAGATCTCATCGAACCGCTGGCCGAGTACGGGACCCTGGTGGGCGAAGCGTTCCAGTTGCGCGATGACGTCCTCGGGGTGTTCGGTTCCCCCGATGTCACTGGCAAGCCGGCTGGTGGAGACCTCGCCGAGCGCAAGGCGACGAGCATCGTCGTCGCCGCCCAGAAGATGGCCGACTCGACGATCCGTCGTCAGTTCACCGAACTGATGAACGCCGAGGAACTGGCCGACTCCGACATCGCGCGCTGGCGCAATCTGATTGTGGCCACCGGCGCTCCGGCCTGGATCGAGGATCTCATCGACGAGCGGGTCTGCGCTGCTCGAGATGCCATCAGCGACAACAGGTTTGACGACGATGTCCAGGCGGCGTTGGCCGGCATGGCCGCGGTGTGCACGAAGCGAGCGACCTGAGATGAAGAGGAGCAAATAATGCGCACCGTACCCGGGAAGACCGACCACGTCGTCGTGGTCGGAGCCGGCCTATCGGGTCTCTCGGCCGCCCTCCAACTCGCCGGACGGGGACGCTCGGTGACCGTGGTGGAGCGTTACGGATACCCGGGCGGCCGGATGGGCCAGGCCGATATCCGCGGCTACAAGATCGACACCGGCGCGACCGTGCTCACGATGCCCGACATCATCGAGGACGCCTTCAATGCTGTCGGTGCGACGATGAGTGACTACGTCGAATTGATGCCGTCCGATCCGGCCTACCGCGCCTCGTTCGCCGACGGCAGCACCCTCGACGTGCACTCCGATGCCGCCGCGATGACGGCCGCCATCGAGGAGTTCGCCGGCCCCGATCAGGCCGCCGGCTACCTGCGGCTACGGGAATGGCTGACCGAGCTGTACCGGTTGGAGATGGACGGTTTCATCGCCTCCAACTTCTCATCGCCGCTGTCGCTGCTCACCCCGCAGCTTGCCCGACTGGCCGGCATCGGCGGTTTCCGCGGCTGGGAGAAGATGGTCAGCCGATTCATCAGCGACGAACGGCTGCAACGGATCTTCACCTTCCAGGCGCTCTATGCCGGTGTGCCGCCGCAGCAGGCGCTGGCCGCCTACGCGGTGATCGCCTACATGGACACCATCGCCGGGGTGTCCTTCCCGCGCGGGGGCATGCGAGCGGTGCCCGAGGGTCTGGCCGCCGCGGCGGCCGACGCCGGCGTCGTGTTCCGATACGGATCCACGGTGACCCGCCTGGAGCACTCGGGATCGCGGGTGACTGCGGTGTGCACCGATTCCGGTGACCGGATCGCCTGCGACGCGGTAGTTCTCACCACCGAACTCCCGCTCACCTACGAGCTGCTCGGTCGCACACCCCGGCGCCCGATCAAGTTCCGTCCCTCCCCGTCGTGCGTTGTCATGCATGTGGGGGTGCCCTCGGTCGGGGGTGCGCTGCAGCACCACAACATCAGCTTCGGCGCCAACTGGTCGAAGACCTTCAACGAGATCATCGACGAGGGCGTGCTGATGAGCGACCCGTCGCTACTGGTCACCATGCCCACCGCCGGTGACCCGACGCTGGCTCCACCCGGCCGCGACCTGCTCTTCGTGCTGGCCCCGTGCCCGAATCTCGAAGTGGGCAAGGTGAATTGGGCTGCCGAGGGCGACACCTACGCCCAGCAGATGCTGGCCACCGCCGCCGAGCGTCTGCTGCCCGGACTCGACCGCGACGCCGACGTGCTCGACGTCGTCACCCCAGCCGACTGGGCGCGCCAGGGCATGCTGGCCGGCTCGCCGTTCGCCTTGGCGCACACCTTCGGCCAGACCGGGCCGTTCCGGCCCGCGAATCTGGTGCGCGGCGTGGATAACGCGGTGCTGGCAGGGTCATCGACCGTGCCGGGCGTGGGGGTTCCGACCGCGCTGCTGTCCGGCAGGCTTGCCGCCGAGCGGATCACCGGGGCGGGCACCAATCACAACCCGCGCACCATCGTCAGTCCCGCCAAGCAGGTGGGGGCATGAGCGACACCGAGTTACGCGCCGCGGGAATTGACGACGAGCGACTGCGCGAGTCCTACCGGTACTGCCGCGCACTCAACGCCCAGCACGGCCGAACCTACTTCCTGGCCACCCGGTTGCTGGCACCGTCTCAGCGTCCGGCGGTGCACGCTCTCTACGGTTTCGCCCGCTATGCCGACGACATCCTCGATGATCTGAACTCACATGCCAGCGTGGCCGATCGGGCCGACCGCCTCGAGCAGCTGTCGAACAGGTTCTTCGACGGCGACGCCGACGCCGAACCGGTACTGCCCGCCGTGCTGCACACCG
>CAMCWJ010000269.1 GCA_945882475.1 Bifidobacterium breve | reverse complement strand
TCATGACCGACTGACCGGTCAGGGCCTGGAAGTCATTGTTGCGCAGGAGAATCCATGATCGTCACCGTCACTCCCAACCCCAGTATCGACCGGACCGTGGCCCTGCCCGGTGAACTGGTGCGCGGCGCGGTGCACCGGGTGACATCGGTGTCCTCTGAGCCCGGTGGCAAGGGCGTCAATGTGGCCCGGGCGCTGACGTTGGCCGGCCTCGACGTGATCGCGGTGTTGCCGGCCGGCGCGCACGACCCGATGCTGGACGGGCTGCGTTCGATCGGCGTGCCCTTTCACGCGGTTCCCGTTTCGGGCGCGGTCCGAACCAATCTGGCGGTCACCGAACCCGATGGCACGACCACGAAAATCAACGAACCGGGCGCGGTCGTCGGCACTGGCGACAGCGAGGGGTTGGCGCGAGCGGTGACCGAGCACGCCCGGTCGGCACAGTGGGTGGTGTTGTCCGGATCGCTGCCACCGGGCATGCCGGAGTGTTGGTACTCCGACATGGTGGCGACGTTGCGGCAGTTCGGCTGCAAGGTCGCCGTCGACACCTCCGATGCACCGCTGGCGGCGTTGGCGGCCGATCTCGAACGCGCCGCACCTGATCTGATCAAACCCAACTCCGAGGAACTCGCCGGAGTGGCCGGGGTGACGGCCCAGTCGCTGGAGGCCGCGGTGAACCGCGGCGACGCCGGCCCGGTGATCGCCGCGGCGCAGCGTCTCATCGACCGCGGCGTCGGCGCGGTGCTGGCCACCCTCGGCGCGGCCGGGGCGGTGCTGGTCGATGCCGACGGCGCCTGGCTGGCCACCCCGCCCCCGATCAGCCCGCGCAGCACCGTCGGTGCCGGCGACTCGTCACTGGCCGGATACGTTCGCGCCGACGTCGAAGGTGCTACCGCGCCGCGGCGATTGCAGATGGCGGTGGCATACGGCAGTGGCGCGGCGGCACTGCCCGGTTCGGCGCTGCCGTCGCCGGCTCAACTCGATCTCGATGGCGTGACTGTCACTGCCGTCAACCCCAACCCGAAGGTGCGCTCATGACACATCCCCCGATCATCAGTACCGATCTGGTGCTGCTCGACGCCGACGCCGGCAGTGACAAGCAGGCCGTGATCGCGCGGTTGGCGGCGCAGTTGGTCGCCGGCGGCAGGTCCGGCGACGGCCGAGCGCTGACGCAGGCGGTGCTGGCCCGAGAGTCGCAATCGGCGACCGGCCTGCCGGGCGGAATCGCGATCCCGCACTGCCGTTCAGCCTCGGTGCGCACACCGTCGATCGGATTCGCCCGGTTGCGGTCTGCGGTCGACTTCGGCGCACCCGACGGCCCGGCCGACCTGGTGTTCCTGATCGCCGCGCCGGAGAACGCGGGCTCCGAGCACATGACGCTGCTGTCGGGTCTGGCGCGGGCACTGGTCCGACCGGACTTCGTCGCCGCACTGCGGGCCGCGAACACCGACGCCGAGATCGTCGCCCTGGTCGAGGGCTCGGTCGGTACCGACTCCGCGGCACCGGTCGGGACGGCCGCGGCCGCCACCGCCGTTGCGGCAGGGGGCACGTCGATCATCGCCATCACCGCCTGCCCGACCGGTATCGCGCACACCTACATGGCCGCCGACGCCTTGAAGCTCGCCGCGCAACGCGCGGGGGTGAACCTGACGGTCGAGACCCAGGGCTCATCGGGCAGCACACCGGTGTCCGCCGCGCAGATCGCCGGGGCCGATGCGGTCATCTTCGCCACCGATGTCGGCGTCAAGGACCGGCAACGTTTCGCCGGCAAACCGGTGATCGCCTCCGGTGTCAAACGCGCTATCAACGAACCCGATGTCATGGTCGCCGAAGCCGTTGCAGCAGTAGGCAATCCGAACTCCACCCGGGTCGAGGGCTCCGCCGTCGCGGCAGCATCCGGCGCGGCGACGGCCGGCCTGGGCTGGGGCACCCGCTTGCGGCAGATCCTGCTGACCGGCGTGAGCTACATGATCCCGTTCGTCGCCGCCGGCGGACTGCTGATCGCACTGGGCTTCCTGCTGGCCGGCTACGACATCGCCAACACACCCGAGGGCAAGACGGATTCACTGGCCCACATCATCGCCACCGGCAACTCACTGACGAATCTGCCCAGCGGCGGACTGGCACAGTACCTCGGTGCGGTGCTGTTCACCCTGGGCGGACTGGCTTTCGGGTTCCTGGTGCCGGCACTGGCCGGCTACATCGCCTTCGCGATCGCCGACCGGCCCGGCATCGCCCCGGGCTTCACCGCCGGTGCCGTCGCGGTATTCGTCGGCGCCGGGTTCATCGGCGGCATCGTCGGCGGGCTGATCGCCGGCTTCGCGGCACTGTGGATCAGCAGGCTCGAGGTGCCGCAATGGGCTCGCGGCCTGATGCCGGTCGTGGTGATTCCGCTGTTCGCCTCGCTGGCGGTCGGCCTGCTGATGTTCCTGCTACTTGGCCGGCCGTTGGCCGCCATCACCTCCGGGCTGACCAACTGGCTCAACGGTCTCTCCGGCGGGTCGGTGATCCTGCTCGGGATCATCCTGGGCCTGATGATGTGCTTCGACCTCGGCGGGCCGGTCAACAAGGCCGCCTACGCGTTCGCCACCGCCGGACTCAACATCGCCGAACCGGCAAGCTTGCGGATCATGGCGGCGGTGATGGCCGCGGGCATGGTGCCGCCGTTGGCGATGGCACTGGCCACCACGCTGCGGCCGAAGCTGTTCAGCAAGCCCGAACAGGAGAACGGCCGGGCCGCCTGGCTGCTGGGCGCCTCCTTCATCTCCGAGGGCGCGATCCCGTTCGCGGCGGCCGACCCGTTCCGGGTGATTCCGTCGATGATGGCCGGCGGTGCGGTAACGGGGGCGTTGATCATGGCCCTCGACGTCACCCTGAAAGCGCCACACGGCGGGATCTTCGTCTTCTTTGCAATCGGCAAGCTGATCTGGTTCCTTGCAGCGCTTGCCGCAGGTACCGTAATCGGCGCACTCGCTGTCATCGCGGCAAAACAGTTCGTGAACCCGAAAGCCGAGGCGGAGGCGAATGCAGCGTTCGCGTCCGTCTGAGGTGTCAAAGACTACGAAGGAGTTCCCATGCCCAGCAAGACAGTCACCGTCGGCTCGGCGGTCGGACTGCATGCCAGGCCCGCCGCTGTCATCTCCGAGGCGGTGGTCAACGCCGGTGTGCCGGTGACCCTCGCACTCGACGGAGGTGATCCCGTCGACGCCGGTTCGGCATTGATGATCATGACCCTCGGCGCCGGCAACGGTGCGCAGGTGACCGTCACGGCCGACGACGACGCCGTCGTCGCGGCCATCGCCGAGTTGGTAGAACAAGACCTCGACGCCTGATCGGTACAGGAGCAACCGACATGACCCCTCCCACGATGGCTCACCGCCTCGCGGCGGAATTCATCGGCACCTTCTGGCTGGTCTTCGGCGGCTGCGGCGCGGCAGTGTTTGCCGCCAACCCGGCCGGTGACAACTCGGTGGGCATCGGCTACCTCGGTGTCTCGTTGGCCTTCGGGCTGACCGTGCTCACGGGTGTGTACGCGTTCGGCACCATCTCCGGCGGGCACTTCAACCCGGCCGTCACTCTTGGTGCGGCGATCGCCAAACGGGTGGAATGGGCGGCGGTGCCGGGCTACTGGCTGGTTCAGATCCTGGGCGGGTTGGTCGCCGGCGGGGTCATCCTGACCATCGCCAAGGGCCGCCCGAAGTTCAACGCGGTGGACAACATGGCTGCCAACGGATACGGGATCAACTCACCGCACGGGTACTCCCTGACCGCGGTGATCATCGCCGAGGTATTGCTGACGTTCATCTTCCTGCTGGTGATCCTCGGCTCGACCGACGACCGGGCGCCCAAGGGCTTCGCCGGGTTGTCGATCGGCCTCACCCTGACCCTGATCCACCTGATCTCCATCCCGATCTCGAACACCTCGGTCAACCCGGCGCGCTCGACCGGCGTCGCGTTCTTCAACGGCGCCGGCGCACCGGGCCAACTCTGGGTGTTCTGGCTGGCTCCCCTGGCGGGTGCCGCCCTGGCCGGGCTGGCCTATCCGGCGCTATTCGGCCGCAATGAGGAATTGGCCGACCGGCCGGTGCGCGACACGGCACTCGAGCGCTAAGCCCCGGCGTCAGAGCCGGCTGATGTCCTGCACCGGAAGCCGGGCACCGCGACGAGGTAGGTAGGCCAGTCC
>CAMCWJ010000268.1 GCA_945882475.1 Bifidobacterium breve | reverse complement strand
ATGTGCCCACCGGCCCGGTGCCGTGCTCCAGCAGGCAGGAGTGGTCGACGTTGGGTGCCCATGCGCTGAGTGAGCCGAAGTCGGCCAGCACCTCCCACACGGCCGGCGGTGGCGCCGCCACGGTTCGGGTGCGGCTCAGGGAGGTCACGGCCCCAGGATAGAGCCGGTCACCTAGTGTTGGGCCATGGTCAGTCTTTCGGATCTGGCCGGGCAGGCGCTCGGCAAGGCTCAGCAGTTCGCCGAACGGGGATCGGCGGAGTTGCACTACCTGCAGAAGATGATTCAGTCCGGAGCCTTCGGCATCGAAGCGCCGCAGAACGTGGCCGCGATGGTCGCCGACATCAGGCGCTGGGGTGAAGTCGGCATGATTCCGGCGCTCAACGCCCGTCGCACCCCGAACCGGTTGGCGATCATCGACGACGAGGGCGAACTCACCTACACCGAACTCAACGACGCGGTCAACGCGGCCGCCAACGGACTGCTCGCGCGGGGCGTTCGTGGCGGCGACGGCGTGGCAATCCTGGCCCGCAACCACCGCTGGTTCTGCATCGCCAACTACGCGTGCGCCCGGGTGGGCGCGCGCACCATCATGCTCAACACCGAGTTCTCCGGACCGCAGATCAGGGAAGTCTCCGAGCGCGAGGGCGCCAAGCTGATCATTTACGACGACGAGTACACCGAGGCCGTGAAGGCGGCCGATCCGTCGCTGGGTCTGCTGCGTGCGCTGGGGTCCAACCCGGACGCCGACGGTCCCTCGGGCAGCACCGACGAGACGCTGGCGGAGTTGATTGCCCGCAGCAGCACCGCGGCCGCACCCCGGGCGACCAAGCGCTCGTCGATCATCATTCTCACCAGCGGCACCACCGGCACCCCCAAGGGAGCGACCCGGCATACCCCGCCGAGCCTGGCCCCACTCGGCGGTGTGCTCTCGGCCGTGCCGTTCAAGGCCGGCGAGGTCACCGCGCTGCCCTCGCCGATGTTCCATGCGCTGGGCTTCCTGCACGCCACCATCGCCGCGACGCTGGGCTCGACCCTGGTGCTGCGTCGCCGGTTCAATCCGGCCACCGTGCTCCACGACATCGCCGAGCGCAGGGTCACCGCCGTCGTGGTGGTCCCGGTCATGCTGTCACGCATGCTCGACGCGCTGGCCAAAATGGACCCCAAGCCGGATCTGTCGTCGTTGCGGATCATCTTCGTCTCCGGGTCGCAACTCGGCGCCGAACTGGCCACCCGAACGCTCAAGGAGATCGGCCCGGTCGTCTACAACCTTTACGGCTCAACCGAAATCGCGTTCGCGAGCATCGCCCGCCCGCAGGATCTGGCGAAGAACCCGGCGACCGTCGGCCCGGTGGTCAGGGGCGTCAAGGTCAAGATCCTCGACGACAACGGCGATGAGGTGCCCCGAGGTCAGGTCGGGCGGATCTTCGTGGGCAACAGCTTCCCGTTCGAGGGCTACACCGGTGGCGGCGGAAAGCAGATCATCGACGGCCTGATGTCTTCCGGCGACGTGGGCTACGTCGACTCCGAGGGCCTGCTCTACGTCAGCGGCCGCGACGACGAGATGATCATCTCCGGCGGCGAGAACGTCTTCCCGGCGGAGATCGAAGACCTCATCAGTGGGCATCCCGACGTGGTCGAGGCGACCGCACTCGGCGTGCGGGACAACGACTTCGGGGAACGGCTGCGCGCGTTCGTGGTGGTGCGGGAGCACGCGCAGCTCACCGAGGATGCGATCAAGGACTACGTCCGCGAACACCTCGCGCGCTACAAGGTTCCGCGCGAGGTGGTATTCCTGGCCGAGCTGCCGCGCAACCCGACCGGCAAGATCCTCAAACGCGAACTGCGCCAGATCGAGATCCACTAGCCGTCCACGCTCGTGGCAGTGGTAGCCCGCGGGAGATAGCCCGCTTACGGGTCGCGGGGCAGTCCGAGCAGGCGCTCGGCGATGATGTTGAGCTGCACCTCGGAGGTGCCGCCGTAGATCGTCGTCGCCCGGCTCGCGAGTAGGTACTCCGCCCACTTGCCCTGCAGCGAATCCTGCTCCCAGATCGCGCCGTCGGTGCCGAACGAGGACACCGCGAACTCGGCGTACCCCTGACCGGTCCGCATCGACAGCAGCTTGGAGATGGCCGCCGAGGGCATGGCGTCGCCGCCGGCCAGGGTGAGCAGGGTGGAGCGCATGTTCAGCAGTTTGGCGGCGTGTCCCTCCGCGATCAGCTCGCCGGCGCGGTGGTGGCCGACCTGATCAAAGTGTCCGTCGCTGACGAACTCGACGAAACGGTTCAGGTTCGGGAGGAATCCCGGCTCGTCACTTCCGATCGAAACACGTTCGGCGGTAAGGGTATTGCGACTGACTTCCCAACCGCGGTCGACCTCGCCGAGCACCATCTCGTCCGGTACGAACACATCATCGAGGTAAACGGTGTTGAACAGGGCGTTGCCCGTCAGCTCGCGCAGCGGTTTGACGTCCACGCCCTCGCTGTTCATATCGAGCAGGAAGTAGGAGATGCCGTTGTGCTTCGGCGCAGTCGGGTTGGTGCGGGCAAGTAGCGCTCCCCACTGGGAGAACTGCGCCGCGGTGGTCCAGATTTTCTGCCCGGTGATCCGCCAGCCACCGTCGACCTTGGTGGCTTTGGTGGACAGGCTTGCCAGATCCGATCCGGCGCCGGGCTCGGAGAACAGCTGGCACCAGATCATTTCGCCGCGGAACGTCGGCGGCAGGAAGCGTTGCTTCTGCTCCTCGGTGCCGTAGGTGACGATGGAGGGGATCAGCCAGGCGGCGATGCCCATATTGGGTCGTTTGACCCGGCCGGCCGCGAACTCCTGCGCGATGATGATCTGCTCGACCGGTTGAGCTGCGCGGCCCCACGGTTTGGGCAGGTGTGTTTGCACCCACCCGCCCTCGGCGATCGCGACTGCACGCTGTTCGCGCGGAATGGCTTTGAGCGCATCGACTTCCGCCCGGATCTCTGAGCGGAGCTCCTCGGTTGTGGAGTCGAGATCGATCTTGATCTCGCGCATCCCCGTGCTGGTCGCGGTGTCGAACACCCGCTGCGCGTGCGCGGTGGCCCGGCCGAATGCTGCGACTAGGGCCAGCGTTCGCCGGTAGTACACGTTGGTGTCGTGCTCCCAGGTGAAACCGATACCGCCGTGCACCTGGATGCAGTCCTGCGCGCAGTGCTGCGCGGCGACCGGTGCCAGCGTCGCGGCCACGGCGGCGGCGAACTCGTAGGAGGTTGCTTCGTTGTCCCAACCCTGGCCAGCTGCCTCGTCGAGAGCGCGGGCGGCATCCCAGACTGCCGCCGTGGCGCGTTCGGTGGTGGCGATCATCCCGGCGCACTTGTGCTTGATCGCCTGGAATTGGCCGATCGGCCGACCGAACTGTTCACGGATCTTGGCGTATTCCGAGGCGGTGTCGGTGGCCCACCGCGCGATGCCGACAGCCTCGGCGGAAAGCAGCGTGGTGATGATCGCCCGCCCGGCCGCCGGTGACAGATTCGACAGCAGTGCGTCTGTTCCGACCTCGATGCCGTTGGCCCGGACGTGCGCGACCGGGTGCAGTGGGTCCACCGAACGCAGGACTTCGATCTCCACGGCTCCGCTCTTAGTCTGGGAGGTGTCGATCACCGCCCACTCGATGCCGCTGTCGATCGCGACTGGCAGCACCAGGATGTCGGCCTGCGCGGCGCCCGGAACCGACCGGGCTTCGCCGCGGATCGTGACGGTGTCGCCGTGCCGGGCTGCGGTCAGCTCGGACTCCAACGCGTAGGCGGCGATGGTCTCGCCGGCGGCCAGCCCGCTGAGCACCGCGGCACCTGGGTCGTGCGCCGAGATCAGCGCACGGGCTATTGCGGATCCGACGAACGGTCCCGGCGCGGCCGCGTAACCGAACTCGGCGATGACGATCGCCAGTTCCAGCAGCCCTGCGCCTTGGCCATCCACCGACTCGGACAGATGCAGACCTTGCAAGCCCTGCTCGATGGCACCGCGCCAGTACACCGGCGGGTTCTGCACCGGCGCCTCGAGGGCGGCGTGGAGGACTTCCGATGGAGCGACCTTATCGAGCAGATTCTTGACTGATCTCGACAGCTCGACGTGCTCGGATTCGATCGCGATGGGCATGCTCGATCGCCTTCTCTAGGTGCGAATGGCCAGACTCAACTGACCGGTGGGTTGGGACCGAGGGTACTCCCCGCGGAGGCGTGTG
>CAMCWJ010000267.1 GCA_945882475.1 Bifidobacterium breve | reverse complement strand
CGTACGGAGCATGGCAGCCGCCGTGTCAGACGGGTCGCCGGAATGTCGTCGAGACCGCGGAATCAGCTGGGGTCCGCCTCGGCGGATTCGGCCCCGGCCCCAGCTGCCTGGGCCCCAGCTGCCTGGGCCCCAGCTGCCTGGGCCCCAGCTGCCTGGGCCTGGGCGGCCGCCCGGGCCGATTCGCTGCCGGGCCGGTTGTGCAGCACCCAGTCCTCGATGACGCGCTGCTGACCGGCCGACACCGCCAGCGCACCCGGCGGCACGTCCTGGCGCAGCACTGTGCCGGCTCCGGTGTACGCGCCGTCCCCGACATGTACCGGCGCGACGAACATGGTGTCCGACCCGGTGCGGACGTGCGAACCGATGGTGGTTCGCCGCTTGGTCTGGCCGTCGTAGTTGACGAACACGCTCGAGGCGCCGATGTTGCTGTGCTCGCCGATGTCGGCATCCCCGACATAGGTCAGGTGCGGCACTTTGGTACCGGCGCCGATCACCGAGTTCTTAGTCTCGACGAACGCGCCCAGCTTGCCCTCGGCGCCCAGGCGGGTACCCGGCCGCAGATAGGCGAATGGTCCGACGTCGGCCCCATCGCCGATCACGGCGTCGCTGCCGTGCGTTCGGATCACCGTGGCGCCGTCGCCGACCGTGACGCCGGTCAGGGTGGTGTCCGGGCCGATGGTGGCCCGTCCGCCCACCCGGGTGCCCCCGAGCAGTTGGGTGCCCGGGTGGACGACGGTGTCGCGGCCGATCGTCACGTCGACGTCGATCCAGGTGGTGGCCGGATCGACGACAGTGACCCCGGCCCGCTGGTGGGCGGCCACGATGCGCCGGTTCAACTCTCGGGCGAGGTCGGCCAGTTGCACCCGGTCATTGACGCCGGCCACCAGGGCGGCGTCGTCGACGTGCTGGGCACGCACCACCTGCCCGTCGGATCGGGCGATCGCAACGGCGTCGGTCAGGTACAACTCGTGCTGGGCGTTGTCTGCGGACAGCCGGCCCAGTGCGGAGCGGAGCGCGCTGATGTCGAAGGCGTAGACGCCTGCATTGACCTCGCGGATGGCGCGCTGCTGATCGGTGGCGTCGGCCTCCTCGACGATCGCGATCACCTCGCCGTCCTGGGTGCGCAGGATGCGGCCGTAGCCCCGGGCGTCCGGCACCGTGGTGGTCAGCACCGTGACAGCGGCGGGTTCGCCGGCCGCGCCTCCGCAATGCGCGGCGAGAAGAGCGGCGAGGGTGTCGGCGTCGAGCAACGGGATGTCACCGGAGGTGACCACCACCACGCCATCGAAGTCGGCGGGCAGTGCCGCCAACCCGCACAACGCGGCATGACCGGTGCCCAGTTGCTGCTCCTGCACCGCCACCTCGACCGGGCGGCCGAGGTGGGCCGCAAGTTCGCCGACCACCGGCGCGATGCGCTCGCGATCTTTGCCGAGTACGACGACGAGGTGCTGCGGGGCGAGTTTCGCGATCGCGTGCAGTGCGTGCGAGAGCATGCTGCGCCCACCGAGGGCATGCAGCACCTTGGGGTCATCTGAGCGCATCCGGGTGCCGGCGCCGGCCGCCAGCACCAGCACCGCGGACTCACCGGTTGTCGTCATGTGGGGCCTCCAAGGAGTGCGGGCTCCGTCGCCAGGACTCGAACCTGAACTATCTGAACCAAAATCAGAGGTGCTGCCGATTACACCACGACGGATTGCCCGATCCAGACTTTAGACCAACACCGATAGGCTGGTAGCCGTGGCAACACCGGAGAAAGAAGCGCGGGTGCCGCGCGCCCGGATGACCGGTAGCGAGCGGCGCCATCAGCTGATCGACATCGCCCGTTCACTGTTTGCCGAACGCGGATACGAGGGCACCTCCATTGAGGAGATCGCCCAGCGGGCGGGGGTGTCCAAGCCGGTCGTGTACGAGCATTTCGGCGGCAAGGAGGGGCTCTACGCCGTGGTGGTCGACCGCGAGATGTCGGCTCTGCTCGACGGCATCACCTCGTCGCTGACCAACAACCGCTCCAGGGTCCGCGTTGAACGGGTGGCCCTGGCGCTGCTGACCTACGTCGAGGAACGCACCGACGGTTTCCGCATCATGATCCGCGACTCGCCGGCGTCGATCAGTTCCGGCACCTACTCCAGCCTGCTCAACGACGCGGTCAGTCAGGTCGCCTCGATCCTGGCCGGGGACTTCGCCCGCCGCGGACTCGACCCGGACCTCGCTCCGCTCTACGCACAGGCCCTGGTCGGGTCGGTGTCGATGACCGCGCAGTGGTGGCTCGACGTTCGTGAGCCCAAAAAGGAGGTGGTGGCGGCCCACCTGGTGAACCTGATGTGGAACGGGTTGACCCACCTCGAGGCCGATCCGCAGTTGCGCGACGAGTAGAGGCCGCTGCCGAATCGTCCTCGCTGGCAACACCTTTTCCGGCGGTGCTTAGACTGGCTCCATCATGACGGGGCACCACCATGTCCAGACCCCGTTGGCGGGTCTGGTGGATGCAGTGCTGGAAACGCCGCCGATGCTCGAACTCATCCGGCTGGCCGGCGAGCGCCCCCACCATCTGGCGCTGACCGGGCCGGTCGGCGCGCAGCTATTCGTGGCGTGCGCGCTGGCCCACGGTGGCCCACTGCTGGTGGTCACGGCGACCGGCCGCGAGGCCGACGACCTCACCGCGGAGTTGCGCGGTGTCTACGGAAACGCCGCGGCGCTGTTCCCATCGTGGGAGACCCTGCCGCACGAACGGCTCTCGCCGGGCGTGGACACCGTCGGTGCCCGGATGATGCTGCTGCGACGGCTGGCCCGCCCGGATGATCGTGAACTCGGGCCGCCGCTGGCGGTGGTGGTGACCACCGTGCGTTCGCTGCTGCAACCGATGGCCGCCGGCCTTGCCGAGATCGAGCCGGTGACATTGCAGGCCGGCGCCGAGATGGACCTCGAGCAGGCGGCGGTGCGCCTGGTGGCCCTTGGCTACGACCGGGTGGACATGGTGGGACGGCGGGGCCAGTTCGCCGTACGCGGCGGGATCCTCGACGTCTTCGCGCCCACCGCCGAACACCCTGTGCGGGTGGAGTTCTGGGGTGACGAGATCACCGAGATGCGCATGTTCTCGGTCGCCGACCAGCGTTCGATTCCCGAACTGGAGGTGGGCGCCGTCGTCGCAGTCGCCTGCCGCGAGCTGCTCTTGACCGACGAAGTACGCTCCCGCGCAGCCGAATTGGCCAGCGAATCCCCCCGGGACGACGGTCACGTCATGGGCCGGGTCGGCGACATGCTGGCCAAGATCGCCGAGGGCATTCCGGTCGACGGGATGGAGGCACTCGCCCAGGTGCTGCATCCGGAGCAACTCGGTCTGCTGGTGGACCACCTGCCCGCCGGCACGCCCGTGCTGGTATGCGATCCGGAGAAGATCCGCACCCGCGCGGGCGACCTGATCAAGACCGGACAGGAGTTCCTTGAGGCGTCCTGGTCGGTGGCGGCCATCGGCGGAGACGCTCCGATCGACATCGAACAACTCGGCGGGTCGGGTTTCCGTGAACTCGACGAGGTGCGCGAGCTCGCGCGCGCCGGTGGTCATCGGTGGTGGACGATCAGCCAACTCGGCGAGCCCGGATCGGTGGATCTCGATGTGCGGGCCGCACCCTCGGCGCGGGGCCAGCAGAGCAATGTCGACGAGATCTTCGCGATGCTGCGCGCCCACGTGCTGACCGGTGGGCGTGCGGTGGTTGTCGCCCCTGGCATCGGGACAGCGCACCGGGTGGTTGAGCAACTCGGCGAACGCGACACCCCCGCCGCGATGCTGGAGACCGGCGCACCGCTGCGCTCCGGGTTGGTGAACGTGCTCAAGGGGCCGCTGCATACCGGTGTGATCGTTCCCGGAGGGCAGCTGGTGGTGATCACCGAGACCGACCTCACCGGAAACCGGGCCACCGGTCCGGAGGGGAAGCGGCTGGCGGCCAAACGCCGCAACACCGTGGACCCGCTGGCCCTGACCGCCGGCGATCTGGTGGTGCACGACCAGCACGGCATCGGCCGGTTCGTGGAGATGGTGGAGCGCACCGTCGGCGGTGCCCGCCGGGAATATCTGGTCCTGGAATACGCATCCGGCAAGAGGGGACAGCAGGCCGACAAACTGTTCGTCCCGATGGACTCCCTTGATCAGTTGTCCCGGTATGTCGGCGGAGAGCAGCCCAGCCTGAGCCGACTCGGCGGCAGCGACTGGGCCAACAC
>CAMCWJ010000266.1 GCA_945882475.1 Bifidobacterium breve | reverse complement strand
GTCGGAGTCCAGCAGTGCGCGAGCCGCCAGGCGCGCCTTCTGCGCGGTCAGGAATGACCGGGCAACGGCGCCGAGTTCGCGGTGGTCATCGGTGAGTGCGATGGACATGGTTTCTCCTAGGGTTCTTTGTAGGTCAGAGCTTGGGGCCGAACCGCTGCCCGGCGTCGAGGCGCAGGCATTGGCCGTTGAGCATCGGGTTGTCGACGATCGCGGCAACTAGTTTGGCGAATTCCTCGGGGCGGCCGAGTCGCTTGGGGAACGCGGCGTCCTTGGTCAGCGAGACCGCGAACTCCTCGGGGATTCCCTTGGTCAGGCCGGTGGCGAACAGGCTCGGCGCGATGGCCAGTACACGGATGCCCAGCGAGCCCAGATCGCGGGCCATGGTCAGGCACATTCCCGCGATCCCGGCCTTGGCGGCGGTGTAGGCCACCTGGCCGATCTGGCCCTCGAATGCCGCGATGGAGGCGGTGTTGATGATGACGCCGCGTTCCTCGTCCTCGGGGTCGTTGGTGCTCATGTGCGCGGCGGCCAGGCGGCTGATGTTGAAGCTGGCCACCAGGTTCAGGTCGATGATGGACCGGAAGCTGTCCAGGCTGTGCGGGCCGGTCTTGCCCAACGTGCGCTCGGCCACCGCACCTCCGGCTGTGGTGAGCACAACATGCAGGCCGCCGAGTGCCTCCACTGCCGCCGTCAGGGCTTCTTCGGTTTCGGTGAAGTTGGTGACGTCGACGGCAAAGAACGGACCACCCAGGCTTTCGGCGAACGCCTTGCCGTCGGAGCCCTCCCGGTCGAGGATCGCCACGTCAGCCCCGCGGGAAGCCAGCAGTTCCGCGCTGGCTCGGCCGAAACCGGACGCACCGCCGACCACGACGACCTTCTTGCCCGCGATCTCCATCCCGACTCTCCTATCGACGCCCTCAACGGCACGCTACCGCCCGGACATTGCCCGCTGGCATCCGGTCAGCGGTCGTCATCGACCGGTAATCGACCACCCGTCCACCGGCGGCGGTAGTTTTGTCCACATGGCGGGAGCTTCGAGCGGCGCTCGGATGGGTGCGGGGGTGGCCGCGGCGGCGGTGGGACTGGGCGTGGCCCAACTACTGGCCACCTTCTTCTCCCCCGCCGCCGACGTACGGAACTCAGTGGGCAGCGCCGTGATCGACCTGACTCCCGGGCCTGTCAAGGAATGGGCGATTCAGACCTTCGGCACCGCCGACAAGCTATTCCTGTCGGTGATGGTGCTGGTGGTCATCGCCGCCATTGCCGCGCTGACCGCGCGCTGGGAACGCTCTCGCATTCCTGTGGGCAGCCTGGCGATCCTGGCCGGCGGTGCCGCCGGATGCGCGGCGGTGCTGGCCCGACCGGGTGCGGGGATCGCAGACCTCATCCCGACCATCGCCGGCGTCGGATGCGCCATTGCAGTGCTGCGGTTTCTGACCTCCGGCCGGATCACCGACGCCGACGACGGGGTCGACAGAGTTGACGAGACCGGCGGGGTCGACAGGAATGACCGCGTCGGCGGGGTCGACCGGGGCAGGCGGTTGTCGCTGGCGACCCTGGGCTTCGCGTTCGCCGGTGTGGCCAGCGGGGTCGGCGGCACCATGCTCACCCGGCGCGCCCAGTCGGTGTCCAGCGACCGCGACGCGTTCGCGCTGCCGACCCCCACTGCCCCGCCGGCGCCGCCGCCGGCCGGTGTGGAGCCGAAGGATGTCGCACTCCGAAGTTTCGTCACTCCGAATGACGAGTTCTACCGGATCGACACCGCGCTGAGCGTGCCCCAGTTGTCCCGCGCCGACTGGCGGCTGCGCATTCACGGCATGGTCGACAAAGAAGTGACCTACACCTTCGAGGATCTGCAGAAATTCGAGCCGATCGAGAAGACCGTGACCCTGACGTGTGTGTCCAACCCGGTCGGCGGTGACCTCATCTCCAACGCGACCTGGACCGGATATCGGGTGCGTGATCTGTTGCAGGCGGCCGGAATTGCCTCCGACGCCGACATGGTGTTGTCCACCTCGACCGACGGTTGGACCGCAGGAACCCCGGTCGAGGCGCTCACCGACGACCGGGATTCGATGCTGGCGATCGGGATGAATGGAGTGCCTCTGCCGGTCGAGCACGGCTATCCCGCACGACTGGTGGTGCCGGGGCTTTACGGCTTCGTCTCGGCCACCAAATGGGTGGTGGACCTGGAGTTGACCCGCTTCGACCGCACCCAGGCGTACTGGACCAAGCTGGGCTGGTCGGCGAAGGGCCCCATCAAGACGCAGTCGCGCATCGACGTCCCGCGCGCGGGCCAGCGAGTCCTGACCGGCCCGACCACCTTCGGCGGCGTGGCCTGGGCGCAGCACCGCGGCATCAAGGCCGTCGAGGTCCGCATCGATGACGGCCCCTGGCAGCCAGCCCAACTGGGTGATTCCTACTCCAACGACACCTGGCGGCTGTGGAGTTTCTCCTGGAACGCCACGCCCGGTCCGCATACCGTCGCCGTGCGCGCCACCGACAACACCGGCGCGGTGCAGACCGGCGAGAAGATGGGTGTCATCCCGGACGGCGCGACCGGCTGGCACACGGTCTCCTTCGACGTGAAGTAGCCGAAGAGGGCTACAGCCGAGCGAACTCGTCCTTGCCACGTTCGAATTCGGCGAGCATGTCGGCCGTCAGCGTGGGGCGGATCTGCTTCACGGCAAGCAGGTAGTCCTCGGTGCTTGCGGGCTGACCGCGGCCGTCGCTCATCTCCCGCTCGAAGGCCGCCTGGGACCCTTTGCGGGCGGCGAACTCGATGTCGGCAGGAGTGAAAAACTCCGAGGCGATAGCCAGCTGATCGACATCGAGGCGGCTGCCGGCAGCACCAAGATAGCGCTGCCATACCGCCTTTCGGGCCGGCTGGTCCGGCGGACCCACCGGGATCACGTAGTCGAACCGGCCAGGCCGCAGAAAGGCCGAATCCAGCGAGTGCACCGCGTTTGTCGCACACACCAGAAGCCGGCTGTCGTGCTGGCGGAATGCCGGAATCAGCTTGAGCAGTTCGTTGGTCACGCCCAACTCGGCAGTCGACGCACCGGACCGGGCGGTGGCAATCTCCTCGACCTCGTCGATGAACAACACCAACTCGTCGAGTTCGGCCATCTCGGCGAACGCCTCCCGCAGCGAGGCAGCCAGGCCGCCGGTGCCGGTGGCCGCCAGTCGGGAGGGGAACAACTCGACGAACGGCCATCCCAACCGGGACGAAACCGCCTTGGCGAAGCTGGTTTTGCCCGTTCCGGGTGGGCCGAACAGAATCACCGCCTTGGGTGGGCTGACCCCGTAACGTTCAGCGATCTCCGGGTGCGCCAGCGGGTCGACGATGCGGCGTTCGATGACCTGTTTTTCGTATTCCATACCGGCCAGGTCGTCCCACAACCCGGGCGGCAGGATCAAACCGCCGAGTTCGTCGAGCAGGTTCGCCTGGTCCGGGCCGAGGTGTTCGAGCATCTCGTAGTAGACGAGTCCGTCACGTCGGGAGTAGCCGGAGTTCTCCAACGCGGAGGCACCTGTCGCTCCCGCCGGAAGCGCGGCGCTGATCCGTCGCACTCCCTGGGAGCGCAGGCGGCGCTCCAAGTCTGCCAACAAGGCGCTTCCCACCCCGCGGTCGCGCCACCGAGAGCCGATGGCCACCAGCATGATCCACGCCCGTTCACCCTGAACCTGCGCTACCGCCATGGCAACCACCTCGTCGCCGACTTCGGCGACCACCGCGGGTTGGCCGCCCCGGGCGGCCGCCATGACTTCAGCAACGCTGAACACAGGTTCTCCCGAACCCGGCCCGCGACTCTGGTCCCAGATCTGGATCGCCTGATCGAGGTCGGCCTCGTGGTAATCGCGCAGGCGCCAAGCCGGCATCGCGCACCTCCTGCTGGGAATTAAAGCCCTCGGGATGGCCTGCGCGCATCCCCCAACTGGGTAATTCGCCAGGGCCCGACTCCATTGCATTAGCGTTCCTCGAACGGCTGCAAGTAAGGAGGCTCGGCATGGACCTGGCGTGGTCGGCGAAGGACTTGGAATTCCGCGACGAGGTGCGAGCCTTCCTGGAGGCCAAGCTCACCCCGGAACTGCGGAGGGCCGGTCGACTGATGACCAGCGTCTACGCCGATCATGAGGCGAGCATGGCCTGGCAGGCGATCCTGCACGAGCGTGGCTGGGCGGCACCGGCCTGGCCGGTTGAATTCGGCGGCTGTGACT
>CAMCWJ010000265.1 GCA_945882475.1 Bifidobacterium breve | reverse complement strand
AGACATCGACCTGGGCCCGCCCGCAGGACGGGCACGACACGATCTCCAGCCCGCGCGGCCGCAGGTTCAGCGACTCCAGGATCTGGTTGCCGACCTTGACCTCTTCAACCGGCGGCGCGGACAGCGACACCCGGATGGTGTCGCCGATGCCGCGGGAGAGCAGCGCGCCGAACGCGACGGCCGATTTGATGGTGCCCTGGAACGCCGGGCCGGCCTCGGTGACACCGAGATGCAAAGGGTAGTCACACTTTTCGGCAAGCAACTCATAGGCCGCCACCATGATGACGGGGTCGTTGTGCTTGACGCTGATCTTGATATTGCCGAAGCCGTGCTCCTCGAACAGCGAGGCCTCCCACAGCGCTGACTCGACGAGAGCCTCGGGGGTGGCCTTGCCGTACTTCTCCAGGAACCGCTTGTCCAGCGAACCGGCGTTGACACCGATCCGAATCGGGATGCCGGCCGCGCCCGCGGCCTTGGCGACCTCGGCGACCCGGCCGTCGAACTCCTTGATGTTGCCCGGATTCACCCGCACCGCAGCGCATCCCGCGTCGATCGCGGCGAAGATGTACTTGGGCTGGAAGTGGATGTCGGCGATCACCGGGATGTTGCTCTTGCGGGCGATCTCGGCCAGCGCATCGGCATCCTCCTGCCGCGGGCAGGCGACCCGGACGATGTCGCAACCCGAGGCGGTCAACTCGGCAATCTGCTGCAGGGTGGCGTTGACGTCGTGGGTCTTGGTGGTGCACATCGACTGCACCGATATGGGGTGATCGCTTCCCACGCCGACGTTGCGCACCATGAGTTGACGGGTCCTGCGCCGCGGCGCCAAAACCGGAACCGGCGGGGCGGGCATTCCGAGACCAATGGACATCTGCGCTTCTCCTACTGGAACAGTCGGATGGGGTTGACCAGGTCCGCGGTCACGGTCAGTGCCATGTAACCGACCACCACGACCAGGATCACGTAGGTGGCGGGCATTAACTTCTGGTAGTTCACCGGTCCCGCCGGCACCATGCCGCGAACGGCGCGGATCATGTTGCGGATCTTCTCGTAGACCGCAACCGCGATATGACCGCCGTCGAACGGCAGCAGCGGTACCAGGTTGATCGTGCCGAGAACAAGGTTCAGCTGCGCCAGGAAGAACCAGAACGCCACCCACAGCCCGTGGTCGACGGTGTCGCCCCCGATGATGCTGGCACCGACCACGCTGATCGGGGTCTCCGGATCGCGTTCTCCGCCCCCGATCGCGTGGACCAGCGCGCCGACCTTGGTCGGGATGGCCACCAGGGACTTGACCAGTTCGACGCCGAGTTGCCCGGTGAAGACGAACGTCGCGGGGACGGCCGAGACCGGGGTGTAGCGAGTCGGACCGAACTCGGCCGCGCTGATGCCGATCGCACCGACCTCGGAGGGCCCGGTGGGCTCGGCACCGTCGGCGCCTGCGACCCACCGCGACGTGGAAGTCACATCGACGACGGTGTCGACGGTGATCGTCTGTCCGTCCGTGGTGCGCTCCACCACGAAGGGTGTGGGACCGGACGCCTTGCGCACCGCCGTCACCATCTCATCGAAGGTCGTGACGTCAGTGGATCCGACCTTGACCACGACATCGCCGGGTTTGATTCCGGCGTCGGCGGCCGGCCCGGTTCCGGTGCAGGTACCCAACTCGCCCTTGACGACTTCGGCCTGAACACAAGACGTTTGACCGACGATGGCGGTGGTGGGCGGATGCAACTTGGGCAGGCCCCAGACCACTGCGATGCCGTAGATCAGCACCAGACCGATGATGAAGTTCATCGCCGGACCCGCGAAGAGCACCGCGACCCGCTTCCAGGTTTCCTTCTTGTACATCGCGTGCGGCTCGTCAGCGGGCGGCAACGTCTCGACCGAGGTCATGCCGGCGATGTCGCAGAAGCCGCCCAGCGGAACCGCCTTGATGCCGTACTCGGTGGAGCCCAGCTTGTTGGCACGGGTGGTGGACCACAGGGTGGGTCCGAAGCCGACAAAGTAGCGCCGCACCTTCATCCCGGTGGCGCGTGCGACCCACATGTGGCCGCACTCGTGCAGCGCAACCGAGACCAGGATGGCCAAGGCGAACAAGAAGATCCCGAGAGCGAACATCATCGCGGTGTTGCGACCTCCTGTGCCGCGGCCGCCATGGCGGCGCGGGCACGTTGCCGGGCCCATCGCTGGGCGTCGAGTACCTCTTCTACGGTAGCCGGTTCGGCGGACCACTGGTCGGCGGCGTGCAGGACGTCAGCGATTGTTCGCACGATGGCCGGAAACCGGATCCGGCCGGCCAGAAACGCCGCAGCCGCCTCCTCGTTGGCCGCGTTGTAGACCGCGGTCATGCAGCCGCCGGTCTCGCCCGCCTGCCGGGCCAGCCGCACCGCTGGAAACACGTCGTCGTCCAGCGGCTCGAACTGCCAGGTCGACGCGGTGCTGAAGTCGCACGCGACCGCCGCACCCGTCACCCGCTCCGGCCAGCCCAGCGCCAGCGAGATCGGCAGTTTCATATCCGGCGGGCTGGCCTGGGCGATGGTCGAGCCGTCAACGAAGGTCACCATCGAGTGAACAATCGACTGCGGATGCACGACGACGTCGATGCGCTCGTAGGGAACGCCGAACAACAGGTGGGTCTCGATCAGCTCCAAGCCCTTGTTGACCAGCGAGGCGGAGTTGAGCGTGTTCATCGGGCCCATGCTCCAGGTCGGGTGGGCACCGGCCTGCTCGGGAGTCACCGACTCCAGATCGGCAGCCGACCACCCCCGAAACGGCCCGCCGGACGCGGTGAGCACCAGCCGGGCCACCTCGTCGCCGGACCCGCTACGCAGGCATTGGGCCAGCGCCGAGTGTTCAGAGTCCACCGGCACGATCTGGCCGGGCCGGGCCGCCTTGAGCACCAACGGTCCCCCTGCCACCAAGGATTCCTTGTTGGCCAGGGCCAGTCGGGCACCGGTTTCCAGGGCGGCCAGGGTGGGCTCCAATCCGAGCGCACCGACCAGGGCGTTGAGCACCACATCGGCCTCGGTTTCCTGCACCAACCGGGTGCAGGCGTCGGGCCCGCTGTAGGTGACGTCGCCCAGCCCACGGGCGGCGGTCTCGTCGGCCACGGCGACGTTGCGCACACCGGTTTCGGCCCGCTGGCGGGCCAGAAGTTCGGGATTGCCGCCGCCGGCCGCCAGGCCGACAACCTCGAAGCGGTCCGGGTTGGCGGCGATGACGTCCAGGGCCTGGGTGCCGATCGATCCGGTGCTGCCGAGGATCAGGACTCGCACGCGGTTTCCTGGGATCACCGCTCCATTGTGCCGTGCCGAGAGGGGCTCGGTGCGGTGCTGGCATACTGCGGGGACGGCGTGATCCCGGACGGCTGAATTGTGACTGCGGTCACAGTGGCCTATCTGGACCCGGTTTCGCGACGAATATGGAGTGCGGTCGCCGTCCGTGCGCGACCACGCTCGAAACTGACGCACCTAAGGGAGACTCACCGTATGCATGTTCACCGCTCCGTCCTCGCCACCGCAGGCTTGGTCGCCGCAACGGCTCTGACGCTTTCAGCCTGTTCCACGGCCACCAAGGAATCGGCGTCGTCGATGACCGAGTCGGCGAAGTCCGTCGCCGAATCCGCCACCTCGGCCGTCTCCTCGGCGACGTCCGCCATGACCTCTGCGATGGCCGCGCCCGCTGGCGGTCTGGTCGGTGCAGGTTGCGCCGCCTACGCCGAGAAGAACCCGACCGGGCCGGCCTCGGTCGAGGGTCTCGCGATGGATCCGGTGGCCACCGCTGCGTCCAACAGCCCGGTGCTGACCACCCTGGCCTCGGCGCTGTCGGGCAAGTTGAACCCGGATGTCAACCTGGTTGACACCCTGAACAACGGTGAGTTCACCGTGTTCGCGCCCACCGATGACGCGTTCGCCAAGATCGACGCGGCCACCATCGACAAGCTCAAGACCGACTCGGCCCTGCTGACGTCGATCCTGACCTACCACGTGGTGTCCGGCCAGGCCGATCCCGCCGCGGTCGTCGGCGATCACAAGACCGTTGAGGGTGGCTCGCTGACGGTGACCGGTTCCGGCGATGACCTGAAGGTCAACGATGCCAGCGTCGTGTGCGGTGGCATCAAGACGGCCAACGCCACGCTGTACCTCATCGACACCGTTCTGATGCCGCCGGCCGCGCCGGCGCAGCCGACGATGACCACCACGCCCACTCCGTGATCATCTAGCTTCACCCTGACGAAACAGCGGGCCGGTCGC
>CAMCWJ010000264.1 GCA_945882475.1 Bifidobacterium breve | reverse complement strand
TAGTCAAACGGGTTATCGCCGGCGACCACCGCGGTGCCCAAACCCATCAGCATGACCGCCGAGTCGTGCAGTCGCTGCCCGGCTTCTCTGCTGGCCGCTCCGGCCAGGTAGCGCGCCCAGGTGCCCTCGATGACGACGCCAAGTTTCAGGCACGCCAGCGCGAGGTACCAGTCCAGATGCTCGGTCCGCCGTCCCCCGGCGGCGTGGTAGGCATCCAGTAGTTCGCCGCGCTTCGCCAGACCGCCGAGTTCGGCAAGGTATCCAGCCGACCCCAGCGGATTCGGAGCGATCGGCCAGCACACCAGCATCCAGCCCAGATCGAGCAGCGGATCGCCGATCGTGCACATCTCCCAGTCAACGAACGCCGCGACCTGAGGGGCATCCCGGCGCAGCATGGTGTTGTTGAGGTGGATATCGCCGTGCACGATTCCGGGCACATAGCCGGCCGTGGGCAGGTTCGCCTCCAGCCAGTCGCAGAGTTCGTCGACTCCGGGCAGCGAGTCGTAGGCGTAGCCGCTCTGCTGGCGGTAGGCGGCAACAGCTGAACGCCATTGCGGCACTTGGCGTTCCAGGATCGATCCGGGGCGCTGCCAGTCGGCCAGGGCGCTGCCCTGCCACTGCGCCTGCCCGAGCCGGGCCACATCCGCGGCGTAGTTGAGGCCGACCCGGTGGCGCATCTCCGGGTCGTCGCGATAGGCCTGCGTGATTTCGTTGCCGGGGTTGAACCCGTCGACGTCCTCCATCAGGTAGAAGACCACGCCCAGCACCTCGAGGTCCTCGCACGCCGCCACGATCCGCGGGTGCGGCACCTCGCTGTCTGCCAGCGTGCGCAATACCGCGATCTCGCGTTGCATGGTGCGGTTGCTGTTGGGCCGCGGGTGCGGGGGCGGGCGGCGCAACACCAACGGCCGGCCGTCGATCTTCAGGCGCACCACCACGTTCTGGCTGCCGCCGGCCAGTGGCACCACGTCGGTTACCTCATCGCCGAGGCCCTGCGATCGCACCCACGCTTGTACCGCCGCAACCGCGGCATCGTCGAGTGTGCCGGTGACTCCCGGGATCATCGGCTCAGCCAACGTCAGCAGATCCGCGGGAGTTGTTCACCCAGTTCGCGTTCCACGACCCGGGTGGTTCCGAACGGCGTGCGGGCGACAACCATGCCGGGGTGCTCCGCCACGGCGCGGCCGATGATCACCGCGCCGGCGCCCTCGGGCCGGGCCCGCATCGCGGTAAGCACCGCCTCGCTGTGGGCCGGGTCGACGAAGGCGACCAGCTTGCCTTCGTTGGCTACCTGCATCGGATCCAATCCCAGGAACCCGCACGCCGATGCCACCGACTCCGGTATCGGGACATTCGCCTCGTCGAGTTCGATCCCGACTCCGGCCGCCCGGGCGATCTCAACGGTCGCCGCGACCAGTCCGCCGCGGGTCGGGTCACGCAGTGCGTGAACGACGTTCGGATCTTCGACTGCGGCGAGCATGGCCGCCACCAGTCGGTGCAGGGGCGCACTGTCAGTGGTGACCGTGGTGCCGAAGTCGATACCCTCGCGCACGCTCATGATCGCCACACCGTGCTCACCGATGCTGCCGGAGACGATGATGTGGTCGCCGACGCGAGCCTGCTCGGGTCCGATGCGCACACCATCGGGCACCACACCCACCCCGGCGGTGTTGATGAAAAGCCCGTCAGCACTGCCTTTTCCGACGACCTTGGTGTCGCCGGTGACGATGCGCACACCCGCACCGTCGGCTGCTTTGCCCATGCTCTGCGCGATGGTGCCGAGCACCTCGAGTTCCAGACCCTCCTCGAGGATGAATCCGGCCGTCAGCGCCAGCGGCTGGGCACCACTGCACGCGAGGTCGTTGATGGTGCCGTTGACGGCGAGATCACCGATGTTGCCGCCGGGGAAGAACAGTGGGTTGACGACGTAGGAGTCGGTGGTCAGCGCGATCCGGCCACCGGGGACGTCCAGTAACGCCGAGTCGCGGGAGACCCCACCGGCGGATCCGAACGCCGGCAGGAAGAGGTTCTCGATGAGTTCCTCCGACAGGATGCCGCCACCGCCGTGGCCCATGACGATGCGCGTGGTCTCGCGCAGCGGCAACGGGCACACCCAGTTGGTGGGGTCTGCCGCCTCAGGCATGCGCCGGGGTGCCCAGCCGCCGGAACTGGTAGTAGGCCGCGCAGGCGCCCTCGCTGGACACCATGGTGGCGCCCAGCGGGTTTCGCGGAGTGCAGGTGGTGCCGAATGCCGGGCACTGGTTGGGCTTGAGCAGCCCCTGCAGCACCTCACCGGCGTGGCACTCCGCGGATTCCTGCACCTGCAGGTCACCCACCCCGAACTTGAGCTCGGCGTCAAACTCGGCGTACCGCGGCGACAGCGTCCACCCCGATTGCGGGATCATGCCGATGCCCCGCCACTGCCGGTCGGTGACGACGAACACGTCGGCCAGTGCCTGCTGAGCGACGGTGTTGCCGGTATCGGTGACCGCCCGCGGGTAGGCGTTGCGCAGTTCGGCTCGTCGACCGTCTTTCTGGCACGCCTCCATCAACTCGACCAACTGCCGCACGCCTTCGAGCAGGTCCAGCGGCTCGAATCCGGTGACGACGATGGGGATGTCGAACTTCTCGACCAGCGGGCCGTACTCGCCGGTGCCCATCACGGTGCAGACATGTCCGGCGGCGAGGAAGCCCTGCACCCGGTTGGTCGGTGCGCTCAGGATGGCCGTCATGGCCGGCGGCACTAGCACGTGGGAGACCAGCAGCGAGAAATTGGTCAGCCCGAGGCGTTTGGCGTGCAGCACCGACATCGCATTGGCCGGGGCGGTGGTCTCGAAGCCGACTCCGAAGAACACCACCTGCTTGTCCGGGTTGTCGGCGGCCACCCGGGTGGCGTCCAGGGGCGAGTAGACGATCCGGACGTCGCCGCCTCGGGCTCGCACGCTGAAGAGGTCCTGCTTGCTGCCGGGCACCCTCAGCATGTCGCCGAACGAGCAGAAGATGACGTCGTCGCGGGAGGCGATCTCCAGGGCGCGGTCGATCATCTCCAACGGCGTGACGCATACCGGGCAGCCTGGCCCGTGAATGAATTCGACTGCGCCGTCGAGCAACTGGTCGATGCCGTTGCGAATGATGGAGTGGGTTTGACCGCCGCAGACCTCCATGATGGTCCAGGTCCGCGTCGCGCTGCGCCGGATGGCCTCGACGAGTGCCTTGGCGGCGATGGGATCGCGGAACTCGTCGAGATACTTCATGCCGATTCCCGGCGGCTCTGCCCTTCGGTGCCGATCAGTTCTTCCTCCAGGAAACCGAGATCGGCGAACATCTGCAGGGTCTCGTTGGCAGAGGCCTCATCGAGGCGGGTCAGCGCGAACCCCGCGTGCACGATCGTGTACTCGCCGATCTCCATATCCGGCAGGTAGGCCAGGCACACGGTCTTGGTGGTGCCGCCGAAGTCGACCGTGGACATCCGGGTGCCCGACTCCTCCCAGATGTCGATCACTTTGCCGGGGATTCCGAGGCACATACGCCTGTCCTTTCCGATGCCGCCGGGTCAGCCCGCCGGGCCGCCGCGATAGTGGCCTGACCGAGCGCCAAGCCTCCGTCGTTACAGGACACAATACGGTGCGTGAGCACCTCGTAGCCGTCCTTGGTCAGAGAATCACGGAGGCCTCCCAGCAGGATCCGGTTGGCGAACACCCCGCCGGTCAGCCCGATCACCGAGATGCCGGCCGCATCGGCGCAGTGCCGGGCCGCGGCGGCACTGGCCCGGATCACGGCCTGGTGGAATCCTGCCGCCAGGTCAGCGGGCTCGGCACCGGCCTGCAGACCCGCGACGAGGCCGGTGATCACCGGGGTCGGGTCCAGCACGCCGGCGGCCACGCCGAAATCGAGTGCGGCAGCCCGGCCCCGCCGGGCGAGGTGCTCGAGTTCGACGGCGGCCTGGCCCTCGTAGCTGACCTGCTGGCACACCCCGAGCAGGCTGGCGACGGCATCGAACAGCCGCCCCATGCTGGTGGTGGTGACGCAACCTGTCCCGCGCGGGATCTGCTGGGCAAGGACGTGCAGGCCGGCGTCGCCGACGGCGGCGACCGGCGGAAGATCGGGTGTCCAGTCGATACCGGCCCGGGTGAGCAGGTCCAGGGCGATCCGGGCGGGTTGGCGGACCGCTCCCTCTCCCCCGGGCAGCGCGAACGGAGCCAGATGGCCCACCCGGCTGAACTCCGCGGGGTTGGTGACACTGAGCAGTTCCCCGCCCCAGACGGTGCCATCGAGG
>CAMCWJ010000263.1 GCA_945882475.1 Bifidobacterium breve | reverse complement strand
TACGGCGCCGTTGAACACGCCGGGCCGCGCGCCCAGCAACTGGTTGGTGGTGGCGCCGAAGTTATTCCACGCCTGCGCGGGCGCGGCGATCTGATACACCGGGATGTCGACGAGCGTTGCCAACTGATCGGTGAAGGTGTCGTCGAAGGTGCCGTTGGAGACACCGTCGATCATCTCCACGCCCTTCAGATCAGAGCCTGCGGCCA
The DNA here is from genome assembly GCA_945882475.1 of Bifidobacterium breve. Classification (GTDB taxonomy): domain Bacteria; phylum Actinomycetota; class Actinomycetes; order Mycobacteriales; family Mycobacteriaceae; genus Mycobacterium. The sequence continues at coordinate 4,113 of CAMCWJ010000263.1, read as the reverse complement.
CGTAATCGGCCGCCGTCGCGGTGGCAAATCCGCCGCCGGCGGAATGCCCCGAGAGCACGAACGCGCCCTGAAGTTCAGAAACATCACCGGTGTAGCCGGCGGCCTGGGCGCTGGCGACCAGCGTCGTGCGACCGGCCTGGAGGAACAAGTCAGCGGCAGCCTGCTGCGAGGTGGAGCAGATCAGGCAACCGCCGGAGAAGGTGAACGGAATCGACGTCAGCGTGGGCGCAACCACGATGCTGTTGGTCTTCTGCGCCAACTCCGTGGCCAGAGCCGAATAGAACGTGTTGCTCGCACCGAACCCGTGCTGCAGCCAGATCACACCCTCGGCTTCCACGGAGCCGTCGGCCAGGGTCGGGAAGTACCAATCCGCGGCGACGGTATCGCCGATGAAAGCACCCGGCATCTCCAGACGCGAGTGGCCGACCTGCACACCGGTGACGCCATTGAATGCGCCCGGCAACAGCGGCTCAGCCAACGCAGCCCCGAACGCGGTGGGATCCGGCGGTGCGGCCGCGACCGATGACGCGCCGATAACCGCGGCCGGGGTGCTCACCAGGCGGGGGTTGGCCCAGGCTGCCAGCGCCGGGAAGGCAGCCACCAGGCCGGCATCCGGCCGCCAGCCGAAGGCGGAGAAGACGTTGAGCAACAGCGACCCTGCCGGGGCGGGCGACGGGGCCGCGTAAGCCGTCGGCACCGATCCGACGCTGGCGGCCGTGACGACGGCCTGCGCGCGCCGGGCGCTCGGGGCGGCGGGCGCGCTCAGGGCGAACTGGGCCACCTCGACGTCGGGGGTGACGACAGCGGCCTCGGCCGGGCTCGGCACCTCGGCCGGGGAGATCGCGGCGGGTGCGACGGCGGTCGCAGGGTTGGGCGCAACTACGGAGCGGTTCTTGGACGCCCGGTCCGGATGGACCGCTGAAGCCGATCGTGCGGCCTGTGGGACGCGGACCGAACGGGAGGAGTCATTGGTGGCCAAAGCGTCGGTCGGGGCTTTTGTTTCAGTCGGGGCCTTCGCGGCCGCGCCTCGACGACCTTTGCCGGCGTTGGCTGCCGGTGACGACGTCGACGCCTGTGCGCTCGAATTGGCGGGTTGCTGACCGGTGGTATCGGTATCGCCGACATCGGCTCCGGCCACTCCGGCACCGGACAGCAACGCAGTGCCGACTCCGACCAGAACTGCGCCTGTTCCCAGCACGAACCGTCGTTCACTCATCCCAAAATCACCTCAGAAGTCGATGCAACGAGCAAACGCTACCCCGCCACCGTTAGACCTACCAAGGGATTAGCCGAACAGGGCGAACCGTGTCACGAATTCGTCAGTCGATCGCTACTCGGCGTCGTAGCGGTGCACGGCCGCCGGTTCCCCGGCGAAATCATGCGTCGGCAGCTGGTGCCGGCCTTCGAGGTCATCGAGGATCGCCTCCTGGGCGGACGGCGGCAGCGTGTGCAGGATCTCGCGCACCCGGGCCTGGCGCCGGGCGACGGCCTTGCGCTCCGGCATGCCGGGGGTGGCCACCAACTGCGGGGGCACACCCTCGAGTTCCTCGGTGCCACCGTCGGTCTGGCCGGCCGCGAGCATGGCCTGCTCCTCGGCCATCGTCGACTCGTCCTTCTCCTCGGACATCCCGATCGGGCCGATGCGGCGGCCATTGAGGAACTGCTTGACCACCGGCTCCTCACTGGTCAGCAGCACTTCGCGGGGGCCGAACATGACCAGGTGCTTGCGGAACAGCATGCCCATGTTGTCCGGCACGGTGCGGGCGATATTGATGTTGTGCGTCACGATCAGGATGGTGGCGTCAATCTGGGCGTTGATGTCGATGAGCAGCTGGCTCAGGTAGGCGGTGCGCACCGGGTCCAGACCGGAGTCAGGCTCGTCGCAGAGGATGATCTGCGGGTCGAGCACCAGCGAGCGGGCCAGCCCGGCGCGCTTCTTCATACCGCCGGAGATCTCGCCGGGGAACTTGTTCTCGTCACCGACCAAGCCCACCATCTCGAGCTTCTCCATGACGATGTTGCGGATCTCGCTTTCCTTCTTCTTCGTGTGCTCGCGCAGCGGGAAGGCGGTGTTGTCATAGACATTCATCGACCCGAACAACGCGCCGTCCTGGAACATCACGCCAAAGAGGGTGCGGATCTCGTAGAGCTCCTTGGACGAGCACTCGATGATGTTGGTGCCGTCGACGATGATCTTGCCGCGCTCGGGGCGCAACAGGCCGATCAGCGACTTGAGGAACACCGACTTGCCGGTGCCGGACGGGCCCAGCAGAACGCTGACCTCACCGGCCGGGATGTCGAGGGTTACGTCCTCCCAGATCTTCGCCGATCCGAATGATTTGGACAGTCCCTCGACCTGGATGCTGGTGCCCACGCGCAATCCTTCCGCACAAATTCTCCACCGGATCTTGCCCTGTGGTCCGAGTCACTGTAGCGCACTGTGTTTGCAGCGCAGGGGGGTTTGTGTCGAATGCGAATGCCCCCGCGAACCTGGCGGTTCACGGGGGCATTCGGGCGATCTGAAAACTACTTGACGGTGACCTTCGCGCCGGCGGCCTCCAGCTTGGCCTTGGCGTCGGCGGCCGAGTCCTTGTTGGCCTTCTCCAGCACCGGCTTGGGGGCGCCGTCGACGAGGTCCTTGGCCTCCTTGAGGCCCAGACCGGAGACGATCTCCCGGACGACCTTGATGACGCCGATCTTCTTCTCGCCGGCATCCTCGAGGATGACGTCGAACTCGGTCTGCTCCTCGGCGGCCTCAGCGGCCGGGGCGGCGGCACCGCCGGCGGCGGCGATGGCGACCGGCGCGGCCGCGGTGACCTCGAAGACCTCTTCGAACTTCTTCACGAACTCCGAGAGTTCAAGCAGGGTCATCTCCTTGAACGCGTCAAGCAGATCGTCGGTGTTGAGCTTTCCCATGATGGTGGTCCTTTCGTGTGTTTCTTCGGTCTGGGGTGGTGGTGCTTACGCGGCTTCTTCGCCGGCTTTCTTCTCCTGCAGTGCCGCGGCGAGCCGGGCGAACTGCGACAGCGGCGCATTGAACAGGCCGGCGGCCTGGGCAATGTTGCCCTTCATTGCGCCGGCCAGCTTGGCCAGCAGAACCTCGCGCGACTCGAGGTCGGCGATGCGCTCGACCTCGGAGACGGTCAGCGCGCGACCGTCCATGTAACCGCCCTTGATGACGAGCGCCTTGTTGTCCTTGGCGAACTTCTTGATCACCTTGGCGGCGTCAACGGCCTCGCCCCGGACGAACGCGATCGCGGTGGGCCCGGCGAACAGTTCGTCGAGACCCTCCACCCCGGCCTCCGCCGCGGCACGCTTGATCAGCGTGTTCTTCGCGACGGTGTAGGTGGCGGTGCCGGCCAGCGAACGGCGCAGCTCAGCCAGATTGGCCACGGTCAGTCCGCGGTATTCGGTGACCAGAGTGGCCGTCGACCCCTTGAACTGCTCGGCGATGTCGGCGACCGTGGTGACTTTGTCAGCCTTGGCCATGCATGCCTCCTCGTGTGGTTGTTGCGGGTGCACCCATCGAAGAGCCGCAGGCCTGGGCCGGAAATGACGAACGCCCCGGCGCAGATGGCCGGGGCGTGAAAACCGCTGTCGCACAGCGGTACTGCCTCGTCCTCCTGCGTGGGCCGCCCGGATGTCCGGGACCTTCAACCAATTGCTTGGTGACCGACGGTCTTCGGTGGAGCCTGCCAAGGGTAACGCGACAACCGCACGCGAGCCAAAACGCCCACCGCTGCCCGCCCAGCGTCGCTCTGGAGTCACCCTCGGCGGCCAGTGCCGCGCTGGTGCAACGCTCGGCGGGGTGGGCGACGGGTGCGGGGGTGCGGGGGCCGGCGGCGTGCGGGTTAGGGGGTGGGGCGAAGCAGGGCGGCGGCGCCGACCAGACCGGCCTGCCCGCCGAGGGCCGCCGGTTGCACCCGCAGGCCGGTGATGAAGTCCAGGGCCGCGTACTCGTTCAGGGCCGTGCGCAGCGGATCGAACAACACCGGGCCGGCATTGGCCACGCCCCCGCCGATCACCACCAGGTCGAGGTCGCAGACTGCGGCCACCGAGGCGATCATTGCCGCGATAGCCCGCCCGCCGCGCTCGAACGCGCGCACCGCGATG
>CAMCWJ010000262.1 GCA_945882475.1 Bifidobacterium breve | reverse complement strand
GTGGCAGAAGGACGGCCGCCGGGTCAGTCCCGCCGAGGATCGGTATCTGATGACGGTCATCGCCACCGCCTCGAACCCGGGTTTCTCGGTCAGCCGGGTCGACATCGACCGCGGCGGGCCCACCTACACCAATGACACGCTGCGCGACTTGCGCGCGTTGAACCCGGACAGCGACCTTTACTTCATCACCGGTGCCGATGCGCTGGCGTCCATACTGTCGTGGCAGAACTGGGAGGAACTGTTCAGCCTCGCCAAGTTCGTCGGCGTGAGCCGGCCGGGGTTCGAACTCACCGCAGAGCACATCGTGGCCGCGATCGAGCAGCTACCCGACGATGCGCTTCGCCTGGTGGAGGTGCCCGCGCTGGCAATCTCCTCCAGTGACTGCCGCATCCGTGCGGCGACCGAATTGCCGATTTGGTACCTGGTGCCCGATGGTGTCGTGCAGTACGTCACCAAACGTCGGCTCTATCGTCACACCGCTGCCGCGCAGCCGGTTTCGAATCCAACAGCAGGAGAGGCCGGTCGATGACCGCAACAGCCGAAGCGGCGTCGATGGCCGCCGTGGCGGCGCGAGCCGCGGCAGCCAAGCTCGCGCAAGACGTCGTCGTCATCGACGTTTCCGGTCAGCTGGTCATCACCGACTGCTTCGTGATCGCCTCGGCTTCCAACGAGCGGCAGGTCAACGCGATCGTCGACGAGGTGGAGGAGAAGATGCGGCTGGCCGGTCACAAGCCGGCTCGTCGCGAAGGCGCCCGCGAGGGCCGCTGGGTGCTGCTGGACTTCGTCGACATCGTCGTGCACGTCCAGCACACCGACGAGCGCAACTTCTACGCCCTCGACCGGCTCTGGCGGGACTGCCCGCTGATCGAGGTCGACCTCGGCGAGGAGCCCCAGTGAGGGAAGCCCAGTGAGGGAAACCCAGTGAGGGAAGCCCAGTGAGGGAAACCCAGTGAGCGTGCGCCGGCTGGTCCTGTTGCGCCACGGCCAGACCGAGTTCAACGCCGGCAGCCGGATGCAGGGCCAACTCGACACCGACCTGACCGATCTGGGCCGCGCCCAGGCCGTCGCGGCCGCGCAGGTGCTGGCCAAGCGTCAGCCACTGCTGATCGTGTCCTCGGATCTGCGCCGCGCCCACGAGACCGCACTGACGCTGGGTGATGCAGCTGGACTGGGGGTCCAAGTGGACCCCCGATTGCGCGAGACGCGCCTCGGCGACTGGCAGGGCCTGACCCACCACGAGGTGGATGCCCTGGCGCCGGGGGCGCGGGCGGCCTGGCGCGATGACGCGAGGTGGGCGCCGCACGGCGGGGAGAGCCGCCTCGACGTCGCCGACCGCAGCATGCCACTGATCGCCGAATTGGTCTCACGTGAACCGGACTGGGGCCGCGACGAGTGCGATCGGCCGGTGGTGCTGGTGGCGCACGGCGGGCTGATCGCCGCGCTGTGCGCCGCACTGCTTGATCTGCCGGTGGACAGCTGGCCGGTGCTGGGCGGTATGGGCAATGCAAGCTGGGCTCAGCTGTCCGGTCACGCCTCGCCGGACGCCGGATGCGAGGATCTGCGCTGGCGGCTCGATGTCTGGAACGCTTCGGCGCAGGTCGCCAACGATGTCCTCTGAGCCCCTCGCGCATCGGACTCTGCTGGTCTTCTGCGACTCGCTGTCCTACTACGGCCCGCAGGGCGGACTGCCCGCTGATGATCCACGTATTTGGCCCAATATCGTTGCGGCCCGGCTTGGTTGGGACTGCGAGCTGATCGGCCGCATCGGGTGGACATCTCGCGACGTGTGGTGGGCCGCGACCCAGGATCCGCGCGCGTGGGCGGCGTTACCACGGGCCGGGGCGGTCATTTTCGCCACCAGTGGCATGGATTCGCTGCCCTCGCCTCTGCCGACAGCGCTGCGGGAATTGATGCGCTATGTCCGTCCGGCGCCGCTGCGGCGGTGGGTGCGCGACGGCTATGGCTGGCTTCAGCCACGGCTTTCGCCGGTGTCGCGCGCCGCGCTGCCCCCGCACCTCAGCGTCGAGTATCTCGAGATGACCCGGGGCGCCATCGACTTCAACCGGCCCGGGATCCCGATCGTCGCCGCGCTGCCCTCGGTGCACGTCGCCGAGAGCTACGGTCACGCCCATCATGGTCGGCCCGGCACGGTGGCGGCGATCACCGCTTGGGCGGCCGAGTACGGCGTTCCACTGGTGGATCTCAAGGAGGCCGTCGCCGATCAGGTGCTGTCCGGTCGCGGCAATCCCGACGGTATCCACTGGAACTTTGAGGCCCACGAGGCGGTCGCAGCGCTGATGCTCACCGCACTCGCACAGGCCGGCGTGCCCTACGACGAGAGCGTGGGCTGAGGCGGTGCCGGTCGTCGTGGTGACGGACTCCGCGGCCCGGCTGCCCACGGAGCAGGCCGCCGCCAACGGCATTCGGGTGGTGCCACTGCACATCCTGGTCGACGGCCACGACTTCCGCGACGGGGTTGATGACACGGTCCCGGATCTGTATCAGCGCGGCGGGGTGACGACCGCCGGTGCCGGACCGGCCGAGTTGGCCGCGGCCTACCAGGCGGCGCTAGTCGACAGCGACGGCGCCGGGGTGGTGGCCGTACACATCTCTGCGGGACTGTCGAGCACGCTCGGCTCCGCCCGGCACGCCGCCCGGGAATTCGACGACCGGGTTCGGGTGGTCGACTCCGAGTCGGCGGCGATGGGCACCGGGTTCGTCGCGCTTGCCGCCGCACGCGCCGCCGAACGTGGCGCGGATCTGAATGCCGTTGCCGCCGAGGCGGAATCAGCAGTGCGGCGCGTGCACGCCTTCATTGTCGTGCAACGGCTGGAGAACCTGCGTCGCAGCGGCCGGATCAGTGCGACGGCGTTTCGGCTGGGAACCGCACTGGCGCTCAAGCCGCTGTTGCGCATCGAGGGTGGCAAACTGGTTCTGGCCCAGCGGATTCGGACCACCTCCAAGGCGATTGTCGCGATGGTCGAACAGGTCCTGGACGTCGTGGGGTCCCGTCGCGCCGCACTGGCGGTACACCACGTCGACAATCCCGCCGGGGCCGCCGAGGTGGCCGCAACGCTGGCTGCCGCGCTGCCGGGCTGCGGTCCTGCGATCGTCACCGACCTCGGTCCGGTGCTCGGGGTGCACCTGGGCCCGGGTGCGGTCGGCGTGGTCGTCGCGCTGGAACCGGACTGACCTCTATCCGGGAGTTGGGACCGGTGCCCGGGTGCGCCGGGTGCGGGACAAAAGATCAGCGCTGAACACCGCCAACGCCACCCAGATCAACGCGAAACCAGCCCAGCGGGCCGGCGGCATGGGTTCGTGGCCCACCGCCACACCCCAGATCATCTGCAACGACGGGGTCATGTACTGCAGCAATCCGAGGGTGACCAACGGCAATCGCTGGGCCGCAGCCGCGAAGCACAGCAGCGGTATCGCAGTCACCGGGCCGCACAGGATCATCAGCGCGGCGTGCCCGGCGCCGTTGTTGGCGAACTGGGCCCCGCCGTGCAGGGTCAGGACAACGATGAAGACGATCGCGAACGGTGCGGCGATGCCGGCCTCCACCCCGACACTGACCCTCGGATCGACCGGTACCACCTTCTTGACGGCCCCGTAGAGCCCGAAGGACAGCGCGAGAACCAGAGCGATTGCCGGGACGCCGCCGGCTGCGACGGTCAGGACCGCGACCCCGACGGCGGCGATCAGCACCGCGGCCAATTGGGCCCGGTGCAGGCGTTCGCCGAAGAAGAGCACCCCAATCAGAACCGTCACCAGTGGATTGATGAAGTAGCCGAGTGCGGCGTCGACGACGTGGCCGTTGCTGACGGCCCAGACGTAGACGAGCCAGTTCACCGAGATCAGTGCCGAGGCGGCGGTCAACAGCAACCAGGTGCGACGGGTGAGCGAGGCGAGGTCGGATGGCCGTCGCATCATTAACAGCACCGCCGCCATCAACAGCACGGTCCACACGATGCGATGAGCCAGTATTTCGACTGCGCTGGCGGGCTTCAGCAGCGGGAAGAACGCCGGATACAACCCCCACGAGCCGTAGGCACCGAAGCCGAACAGCAGTCCGGCGGTTCGCCCGCGGGAGTCGCGCTGTTCGGTCACGCGGTTGAGTCAACCAGGCGGATCTGATGGACGTAGTTTCTGTCGGGCGCGGTTGCCAACGAGGCCGGCCAGGACGCCCACGTGGTGGTCACGTACACGCTTCCGGTGAACGCACCGGTGCGTGGTGACTCATCCGATGTCTGCGCGAAATAGCCCTCGCGCATAAGCCATCTACGCGGCAGCCTTCCCGCGGCACGATCAGCGAGCAGCGAACCGGCCGGTGACCGGCGGC
>CAMCWJ010000261.1 GCA_945882475.1 Bifidobacterium breve | reverse complement strand
TCACCCCGGTGAACCCGCCCTGGCCGAAGCTGCCGACCGGGAAGATGACCCCGCGCGGCCGGGACAGCGCAGTGTCGATATCCCAGCCGAAGCCGCGCAGGTCTGGTCCCGGTAGCGCCGGATAGTTCGGCGCCAGTAGGGGATCGGCGGGGTTGGGTGTGGTCGCGATGGCCTCCCGAACCGCGGTGTTCGCCGCGGCGAGTTGGCCGGCGCGATGGCCGGGTTGCTGCGGTGTGGTCATCAATTCCACGCTCGCCTGTGTCAGCGGGAAGGAACTCGGCCGGCCCGCCAGCCGATCGATCAAGGCCTGGGCGAACAGGCCGAGGTCGCGGACCGTGGAGAACACCCCGGCGCTACCGGCTACCCCGCCCATGCGGCGTGCCGTCGGGTCGTGCACGGTGCCGCGCAGCTGACGGCCGATGTTGGGGTTGATGCCCGGTGTGTCTTCGTCGCGCGCCGTCGGGGCGATCCGGGCCAGGAGATCGGTGCTCCAGGTACCGGCCGGGCAGGTGTCGACTCGAGAGGCATCGGGATCGAAACTAATTGCGGTACCGATGATTCGGTGTGGACCGCACGCTTCGCCCCCCGGTAGGTAGCGGGTATCTGTCATGCCCAATGGCGCGAAGACGGTGCGCTGCACGTAAGCGTCTTGGGGTTCGCCGGTGATCTTCTCGACCATCGCACCGAGCAGAATGAAGCCGATGTCCGAATAGTGAAAGAGCTCACCGGGACCGAATTCCACCCGCGCGTTCAGTGCGCGGCGGATGCCGTCTGCTTTGTCCGCCTGGACCAGTCCCCACGGGCCGTCCAGGCTCAGATCCCCCGCCAGACCTGAGGTGTGTGTGAGCAACATGCGCAGCGTCACCTGAGCCCGCCGCGGGTCACCTCCCGGGTTGAACTCGGGCAGGTACGTCTGCAGGGGATCGTCGATCGCCACCTTGCCCTGCTCGGCGAGTTGCAGAACGGCAGTCGCCGTCGCGAGGCTCTTCGTCAGCGATGCCAGATCGAAGATCGTGTCCTCGGTCATCGGCTCCGCAGGGGCGGGCGCGCCGTCGAGTCCCGGTTCGCCGTCGAGCTTGCGGGATCCGAACGCCTCGCGGAAGACGATCTTGCCGCCGTGCCCGACCTGGACCACAGCGCCGGGCATTCTTGGTGCCGCAATCGCATCCTCGACGAGTTGGGCGACGGCAGTGAAATCACCCTCGGGCACCACGGCTGCGGTGACCGGTGGGGGCGTCGGTGCCGCTGCCGGAGTCCGGGATTCGCGTGGCGGTTCTTGCTCAGCCCGTCCACACGATCCAGTCACGGCAACGCTGAGCATGACGATCCCGGCGACACAGGCTCGTGTGATCGTCACGAGGGGGACAGTAGTTCTCAGGGCTTGACTGAAGGTCGTGTGTAGCCGAATCCGGATGGCTAACCTGGGAAGTAACACCAAAGGGGGTGGGTATGAGTATCGCTACCCTGCGCGAGGCCATGCTGTGGTCGCTGGTGATCAACTACGGCGTCCTGCTGATCTGGTTTGCGGCCTTCACCTGGGGCCACGACCGCCTATTCCGACTGCACAGCCGGTGGTTCCAGATGTCCAGAGACCTTCGATGCACTGCACTACGGATCAATGGCGGTCTACAAGATCGGCATTCTGCTGTTGAACCTCGTTCCTCTGGTCGCGCTCTGGTTGGCGACGGATTAGTGGCGCTCTCGGCGTCCACCAATTGCTGACCCACATTGCCCGATGGCCCGCTGATCAACAACACTGCTGGGGTACACCACGGCCGCGGGATTCCCCGCGGGTCTGCTGACTTAGGCTCGGCTCACGCACCAGGAGGGCACGTGGAGCATTTCGACATTGCGATCATCGGAACCGGTTCGGGGAACTCGATTCTCGACGAGCGATACGCCGACAAGCGCATCGCCATCTGCGAGCAGGGGGTCTTCGGCGGCACCTGCCTGAACGTGGGTTGCATCCCCACCAAGATGTTCGTCTACGCCGCGGACGTGGCCCACACTGTGCGCGAGTCCGCCCGCTTCGGTGTCGATGCGCACATCGACGGGGTGCGTTGGCCCGACACCGTCTCGCGGGTCTTCGGCCGCATCGATCCGATTGCCGGAGGCGGGGAGACGTACCGGCGAAGTACTCCGAACGTCACGGTGTACGCCAGCCACACGCGGTTTGCGGGCCGAAGCGCCGAAGGCTTTCGGTTACGTACCGACGCCGGCGCGGAGTTCACCGCGGAGCGCGTCGTGATCGCCGCCGGATCCCGGGCGATGGTGCCCGACGTGATCGCCGACTCCGGGGTCGAGTTCCACACCAGTGACACCATCATGCGAATCCCCGAGTTACCCGAGCACCTGGTGATCGTGGGCGGCGGATTCATCGCCGCCGAATTCGCCCACGTCTTCTCCGCTCTGGGCAGTCGCGTCACCATGGTGATCCGGGGCGCCGCGATGCTGTCGCACTGCGACGAGGAGATCCGTGACCGGTTCGCCGACATCGCCACCACGAAGTGGGATATCCATTCGAACCGCACGCCCGCGGAGGTGCGGCGCGATGGCGCCGAGATCGTGATTGGGCTCAGTGACGGCTCGAGTGTGCGCGGCGACGTTTTGCTCGTGGCCACCGGACGTATTCCCAACGGCGATCTGCTTGACGCCGAATCGGTTGGAGTGGCACTCGAGGGCAGCCGCGTTGTCGTCGACGAGTACCAGCGCACGTCGACGCCGGGCATCTTCGCCCTCGGCGACGTCTCCTCACGCTACCAACTCAAACACGTCGCCAATCACGAAGCCCGGGTGGTGCAGCACAATCTGCTGCAGGACTGGGACGACACCGCCAACATGGTGGCCTCCGACCACCGGTATGTGCCAGCGGCCATTTTCACCGACCCACAGATCGCGGCAGTCGGATTGACCGAAAAGCAAGCTTTGGCAGCCGGTTTCGACATCAACGTCAAGGTGCAGGATTACGCCGACGTCGCGTACGGCTGGGCGATGGAGGACACCACCGGTATCGCCAAGATCATCGCTGAGCGCGGCACCGGAGCGATCCTGGGTGCACACATCATGGGCTACCAGGCATCAACCCTGATTCAGCCGCTGATTCAAGCGATGAGTTTCGGCCTGACGGCCTACGACATGGCCCGCGGCCAGTACTGGATTCACCCGGCGTTGCCCGAGGTGATCGAGAACGCGCTACTGGGCCTGGGCGGTGCGCCTACCGAGCCGGGAGCCCGAGCGCACTGATGCCGGCATCACCGGTTGCGGGCCCGCCAACTGCGATACCCGCGGTGCGCGGCGAACGCCCCGATGATCGCGGTTAGGCACCAGACGCCGATGGCTACGTATGCCAACGGTGAGTTGAGGTCCGAGATCGACGCTCCCAACGCGGTGTAGACGAACGCCCGGGGCGCTGATCCGATGGCGGCCCCGATTGCCATCTGCCACAGCGGCATTCCGAATGCGCCGAAGGTGTAGGACGCCAGGGCATCGGAGATACCGGGGACGAAACGTTGGCCGACTACCGCCCACAGCCCGCGCCGCTGGATCTGGGTGTCGATGCGCTCCGCCCACTGCGTTCCGATCAGCGCCCGGGCGCTGTCCCGGCCCGCGCGCCTGCCCACCAGGGCGGCGATCGTCGCCGTCAACACCGTCGAACCCAGCGTGACGAACGTTCCGAGAACCGGGCCGAACAGAAATCCGCTGCCGGCCGCCAGCAGCGGACCGGGAACGAAGATCGCGGCTAGGGCCGCGGAGAGCGGGATATAGACCAGCGGAGCGACGGGCCCGGTGCTGGCGATGACGTCGCGCACCGCCTCGACGTCGATGACTCGCTGGACGGCGACCAGATAGAACAGCGTGAGCAGGAAGGCGGCGAAGACGGCCAGTCGCAGGATGTGTTTCCGCCGACTCCCGGCCACCGTATCCTCGCCCGACGCGCTGGTCACGCCGCCGATCCTACGGCCCGGACACCGGGTTCGCCGGATCCGCACTTGGTGCGACGATAGGGCTATGACCGCAACGCTCGTCGCGAAGAATGTGGCCGGCGGGTTCGCTCACCGCACCCTCTTCGAGGGCCTGGATCTGACCGTGGCGCCCGGCGACGTCATCGGAGTGATCGGCGCCAATGGCGCCGGCAAGAGCACGCTGCTGCGGATCCTCGCCGGTGACCTCGATCCACTCGACGGCACGGTCAGCCTCGCGCCCGCGGACGCCTTCGTCGGGTGGCTGCCGCAAGAGCATCAACGGATACCCGGCGAAACCGTCGCGGCCTACATCGCGCGCCGTACCGGGTGCACCGCGGCGACGCAGGCGATGGAGGCGGCGGCTGCGGTCCTGGCGAATCCGGACACGACTACGACCG
>CAMCWJ010000260.1 GCA_945882475.1 Bifidobacterium breve | reverse complement strand
AACCGGTCGCCTGGGTTCTTCGAAAGCGCCTTGGCCAGAACAGGATCCAGCGCCGCCAATTCGGGGTGCGTTTGCGCCAGCCGGGGCGGCGGTTCGTTGAGGTGGCGGCTGATCACCACCGCCGGGTTGGAAGCGCCGAACATCGGCGAACCAGTCAGCAGATGGTAGGCCGTAGAGGCCAGCCCGTACTGGTCCGCGCGGCCGTCAAGAGCAGAACCCATGAGCTGCTCCGGTGCCGCATAATTCACCGTACCGAGCGTGACGTTAGTATCGGTGAGCCCGCTGACCTCTGCGGTGTTGCGAGCAATTCCGAAGTCGGCCAACAGAATCCGGCGTCGACCACGTTCGGGTTTGCCGAGCAGGATGTTGGACGGCTTGATGTCGCGGTGCAGCAAACCGCGATCGTGGGCATAGTCCAGGGCATCGGCCACCGCGGACACGATCTGCACCACCTCCCAGGCCGGCATGCCGCCGGGGTACTGCTCGCGCAGTAACCGGCCCGCATCGGGGCCGTCGATGTAGTTCATCGAGATCCACAACTGGCCGTCGAACTCGCCGCGGTCATGGACCCCGACGATGTTCGGGTGGTAGAGCGTGGCGGCGAGTTCAGCCTCGCGGTTGAATCGGCCCCGGAACTCGGTATCCACCGACATCTCGGCGGGAAGAATCTTCAGTGCGTCCTGGCGTGGCAGTCGCGGATGCTGGACGAGGTAGACCTCGCCCATTCCGCCGAAGCCGAGCGGGCGCAGGATCTGATAACCGGCGAAGAGGTCACCATTGGCCAACGGCATGGGGGCCAATGGTACCGACCGCGGCTAGTCCTCTTCGGCGGTCTCTCTGCGGGTGTTAAACACACCGCCGTCGCCGAACAGCGGCCGGCGCGCCTGCTGGTGGCCGAGGACGCCCTCGGCGTACGCAGTCTCGGCATGCTGGGCGAAGTCAACGCCACCGGCTTCGTCCTCGGCACTGATCCGGAAGCCCATTAGCCGGTCGATCAGTTTCGCCAGAGCGAAGGAGACGGTGAATGCATACGCGGCCACCACCACCATCGCCAGCGCCTGCTTGCCGAGTTGACCAAAGCCGCCGCCGTAGAACAGGCCACGCGGCCCGCCGGTCATCGTGTCGGTGGCAAGTAGGCCGATCAACAGCACCCCGACGACGCCACCGACGAAGTGCACGCCGACCACGTCGAGGGAATCGTCGTAGTTGAGCCGAAACTTCAGCCCGATCGCGAACGAGCACACGATGCCCGCCGCCAGGCCGACGACCGCGGCGCCGAAGGTGTTGCCGGTGCCGCACGACGGGGTGATCGCCACCAGGCCGGCCACCACACCCGAGGCGGCACCGAAGGTGGTGGGCTTTCCGTCGCGGATCCGTTCCACCGACAGCCACCCCAGCATCCCGAGGCAACCGGCGACGAGCGTGTTGAGGAAGATCGCGGAAGCCATTCCGTTGGCGGCCAATGCCGAACCCGCGTTGAATCCGAACCAGCCGAACCACAGCAACCCGACCCCGAGCAGGACGAACGGCAGGTTGTGCGGTCGCATGGCGTCGACCTTGAATCCGATACGTGGTCCAAGGACCAAAGCCAACGCCAACGCAGATGCGCCGGAGACGATCTCGACAACCAGGCCGCCCGCGTAGTCAAGCACCCCCATCGTGAACAGCCATCCGCTTGGCGCCCAAACCCAATGCGCCACGACTGAATACACCAAAACTGCCCACAGCGGGACGAACACCATCCACGCCGCGAACCTCGCACGGTCGGCGATCGCACCGCTGATCAGCGCGGCGGTGATGATTGCGAAGCTCAACTGAAATGTCGCGAAGAGCAGTTCGGGAACGGACCCCCGCACGGTGTCCGGGCCGATCCCGAGCATCCCGGCGTGCGAGAGGTCACCGATCAATGCACCCTCGCCCCAGAACGCCAGGCTGTATCCCACCAGTAGCCAGGCCACCGTCACCAACGGGATGGCGATGAAGCTCATCATGATCATGTTGAGCACACCGCTACTGCGAACCATGCCGCCGTAGAAGATCGCCAGCCCCGGGGTCATCAGCAGCACGAGCGCCGTACTCATCAGCAGCCACGCGGTGGCGGCTGGATCAATCGCACCCACTATCGGTCTCCTTCGCGCCCGGATCCGGGGGGACGGCATTCGCCGACAGTCCGTCGATGAGGATGTCGGCCGCGTGTTTCAGAAGAGGGGCGCGGATGTTTCGGTCGTGTTTCGACCGCGCTCACCAACCGGCGCTGCCCGGCCCGCCCTTGAAGGGTCCGACGACCCCACTGGTGATCCAGCCGCCGTAGAAGCCCCCCGGTTGGGGCACCACGGTCTCGCCGTTGACGGTGCAGCGATCCACCTGGCCGGCCATGACCGCGATCGCATCGGCTATCGCTTCGAACCCGCGCGTCGGGTGTGGGTAGCTCCAGGCAGCCTGTGGCGCCACCGTCGCCTCGGTGACGAGGTCGTAGTAGCGGGCCCGGCCCTTCCACTCACACCAGGACTCACCGGGAGCGTCCCGCAGCACCCCGGCGACGAAGGCCTCCCGCGGCAGGTAGTAGGTCGGCGGGTGGCTGGTCTCCAGGACCCGCCACGCCCGTCCGGTAGACGCGATCACCGTGCCACCGAGTTCGATGGTGATGGGTGTATCGAACTGCTCCAGGCGCGGCGGGCGGGGGTAATCCCACACCGACTCCTGACCGGGTCCGGGTTTATCCGGGGTCGGACGCGGCGTCATGCCCCGGGTGCGACCACGCCGCGCAGTCCGTCGGCGCCGAACAGCGGCTCCAGCATTCCGGACAGGTCGGGTCCGCGGCGCAGTCCGTGCCCGCCGTCGACGTTGATCAACTGTCCGGTGATCCAGCTCGCGGCGTCACTGAGAAGGAACATCGCGAGGTTGGCGACGTCCTCGACTTCACCGGTTCGTGGCAACGGCGTGCACTGCCGGTAGTCCTCGCTTACCTCGGGAGAGCTGAGCAGCACCTCGACCAGTTCGGTGCGGATCAGGCCGGGCCGGATGCCGTTGACCCGCACCCACGACGGGCCGAGTTCGTCGGCGGCCAGCAGCATCAGGTGGTCCAGGGCGGATTTGCTCACGCCGTACGCACCGAACCAGCGGTGCACGTTGCTGGCCGCGATCGAGGAGATGCCGACGAACGACCCGCCACCGGCACGCACCATCTCCCGGGCACTGTGCTTGATCAGATACATGGTGCCGTTGACGTTGAGGTCGACGGTCCGCCGCCAGGCCTCCGAGTCGATCTGGGTGACCGGGCCGATCGTCTCCGACCCGCCCGCGCAGTGCACCACCCCGTGCAGGCGGCCGCTACGGGCGACGACCGCCTCAACCACCCGTGCGACCTGTTCCTCATCAGTGACGTCGACCGACTCGAAGGCGACGTCACCCGCACCGGAGGCGGCCTTGATCTCACCCGCCGCGGAGGCGAGGCGCTCGGCGTTGCGGCCGATGATCGTCACGTTGGCGCCGGCCGCGGCCAACCCGGCGGCCACACCCTTGCCGATCCCGCTACCACCGCCGGTGACCAGGTAGGTCCGGTCAGTGAAAGTGAGCTGCATCCGGACTCCTCAAGGCACGATCGTGGACAAGAAGCACATAGAACCACGACGGGGTTCAGCAGCGAACACCCGGGTAACCTGATGTAACTCCGTTCGGGTCCGCACCCGCAGCAGTCCGGACACCTCAGATCGAAAGGCCCCGCATGCCCAGCGTCGACCGTTCAGCCGGCTCTCTGGTAACCGCGGCTCTGGTGGCCGCGGCGATGGCGCTGGTGGCCCCGGCTGTGGCAGCAGCCGAGCCGCTGCCCAACCCCGACCCGGTGCCGGTGCCGGACCAGCCGTACGCCGAGGTGCCCATGCCCGAGACAGCGATCGAGGGCACCGAGGTCCAGACTTCGACAATAGAATCCGGCCTTCCTGTCAACCTGGTCCCCAATATCAACGGTTATCCGTGCACAGGCGGCTGGGAGTCGGCCGTGTGTTACGCGATGGGCCAGGACAACATGCCGGTCGTCCAGCCTCGGTCGACGCTCTCAAGCAGTCCCTAGCTGCGCTCGCGTACCGCGCGAACGGCGTATCGCCTAAGGTTATGGGTATGCCTGCGAAAACTGAACCTGCAATCGACGATGTCGAGCCGCTGGCCGACAGCACGGCCCGCCAAGCGCGCCGAGTGGTCGCCGCCTATGCCACCGACGCCGACGAGTGCCGGGTGTTTCTGTCGATGCTCGGTATTGGACCGTCCAAGCCTGAGGCCTAGGTGACTTCCGGAGACACCGGCTCCCCAGGGTCCGGCACCTCCGACTTCGTGGTGGTCGCTAACCGGCTACCAATCGACATGGAGCGTCATCCGGACGGCACCGTC
>CAMCWJ010000259.1 GCA_945882475.1 Bifidobacterium breve | reverse complement strand
TTCACCCACGGCAGCGCCGATCCGTTCGGCAGCATCGCCGAACTGCGCGAAGCGATCACCCTCATCAGGGCGCCCGCCGGGATCGTGGAGATCACCGGCGCCCGCCACGATCTGGCGTCGGCGACCCTGGATGTGCCCGCCCTCGCCGTCGACGCGGCACTGCGCCGCGACGGCTCGCAGACCCCGGGTTCAGGTACCGTCGGCCTATGACCGGGGAGCAGTTCGACGCGATCGTCGTCGGCGCGGGTTTCGGCGGAATCGGCGCCGCGATCGAACTCAAGCGCCTGGGTTTCGAGAACTTCGTGCTGCTCGACCGCGAGGACGATCTGGGCGGCACCTGGTACGTCAACCACTACCCCGGCCTGACCGTCGACGTCCCGACCACCACCTACTCGTACTTCTTCGAACCCAACCCGAACTGGTCTCGACTGTTCTCCACCGGTTCCGAGATCAAGCAGTACGCCGACGACGTCGCCGACAAGTACGACGTCCGCCGTCACATCCGATTCAACACCTGCGTGCAAAGCGCCCGCTGGGACGACGAGGACCGGCGGTGGTGGCTGACCCTGGCCGACGGCACGACCCTGGTGACGCGCTATCTGATCACCGCGACCGGATTCCTGTCCCAGCCGCACACACCCGAGATCCCAGGCATCCACGACTTCGATGGCACGGTGCTGCACACCTCCGCCTGGAACGATGACTTCGACCCATCCGGCCGGCGGATCGCCGTCATCGGCACCGGCGCCACCTCGGTTCAACTCGTCCCGCAACTGGCCCGCACAGCCGCCGATCTCACGGTCTACCAGCGCACCGCGATCTGGGTGGTGCCCAAGGTGGACATCCGGTTCCCCGCGGCGGCCAAACGGTTGTTCGCCCGGGTTCCGATCACCCAGCGCGCGATCCGCGCCGTCACCGATTCGATCTACGAGTTCTTCATCTACGTGGGCCTGCACCACCGCCGGAAGTTTTTCCACCGACTCAACGTCGGGGCCGCCGATCTGGCGAAGACCCTTCGTTTCCTGTCGATCCGGGACCCCGAACTGCGCCGCAAACTCACCCCGGACTACGACCTGGGCTGCAAGCGGCCGACGTTCTCCAACACCTACAACCGCACCTTCACCCGACCCAACGTGCATCTGCAGACCAGCGGCATCGAGCGCATCGAACCGGACGCCATCGTGGCCAACGACGGCACCAGGACCGCCATCGACACCCTGGTCCTGGCGACCGGTTACGACCTGTGGGAGGCCAACTTCCCGGCCATCGAGATCATCGGCCGCGACGGTCGCGATCTCGGAAAGTGGTGGCGGGAAACGCGTTTCCAGGCGTATCAGGGAGTGTCTATCCCGTACTTCCCGAACTACCTGAGCCTGGCTAGTCCGTACGCGTTCCTGGGACTGAACTTCTTCAACACCATGGAATACCAGATGCGGCTGATGAACCGGCTCTTCGGCGAGGTCAAGCGCCGCGGCGCGGAGACCTTCGAAGTGACCGAGGAGGCCAACTCGCGGTTCCTGGACCAGATGACCGAACGCATCGGGGACTCGGTGTTCGCGGTCGGCAACTGCGCGACCTCGCGGTCCTACTACTACAACCCCCAGGGCGAGGCGACGCTACTGCGTCCGGTCTCGGCCAGGGCCGCGATCGCCGAGGCCTCGGAGTTTCCGCTGAGCGACTACACCATCACCTAGAGAGGTTCCTAACATGTCAGCACTAATGCGCGGAGCGGGCGTGGCACTGGCCGCGATCGGCCTGTCCCACTTCGCCCGGCCGCAGGCGTATGAGTCCATCACCAAGGCGGCGTTTCCAGATAACATCCGCCGGCACACCTACATCGACGGCGGCATTGAGACCGCGATCGGGGTGGGCCTGCTCGCCCCGCGGACCCGAAAACTGGCCCTGGCCGGGCTGTTCGGTTACGGCGCCTACCTGGCGTCAAACATCATCCGCAACCGCCGCTGAGTAGCCCCCTGCAGCGCCGCCTCGGCACCGCCGACGCGGTCCTCGTCGGCCTGGGGTCGATGATCGGCGCCGGGGTGTTCGTCGTCTTCGCCCCGGCGGCGGCCGCCGCGGGTTCGGGTCTGCTGCTCGGACTGGCCGTCGCGGCGGCGGTCGCCTATTGCAATGCGACCTCCTCGGCCCGGCTGGCGGCCAAGTATCCGCAGTCCGGCGGCACCTACGTCTACGGCCGGGAACGGCTGGGCAGGTTCTGGGGCTACTTGGCCGGCTGGAGTTTCGTCGTCGGCAAGACGGCATCGTGCGCCGCGATGGCACTGACCGTCGGGCTGTACCTCTGGCCTGCCCACGCCCACGCGGTCGCGGTGGCGGCGGTGGTCGGCCTCACCGCGGTGAACTACCGCGGCATCGAGAAGTCCGCGTGGCTCACCAGGGTGATCGTCGCCACGGTGCTCGCGGTGCTCGCCGGTGTGGTTGCGGTGGTGGCCACCTCGGGGCGGGCTGACACAGCCCGGATCTGGGTGAGCGCTGGAACACCCACCGGCGTGCTGCAAGCAGCCGGGCTGCTGTTCTTCGCCTTCGCCGGCTACGCGCGGATCGCCACCCTGGGTGAGGAGGTGCGGGACCCGGCCCGAACGATCCCGCGTGCGATCGGCATTGCACTGGGCATCACCCTCGCGGTGTACGCGACGATGGCGTTCAGTGCGCTGGCTGTGCTCGGTCCCGACCGATTGGCAACGGCCGCAGCGCCGTTGGCCGAGACGGTGACGGCAGCCGGAGCCGCCGGCTTTGAGCCGGTGGTCCGCGCCGGCGCCGCACTCGCCGCGCTGGGGTCGCTACTGTCGCTGATCCTCGGGGTGTCGCGGACGTCGTTGGCAATGGCCCGTGACGGCCATCTGCCCGCCTCGCTGGCTGCGGTACATCCCCGCTACGGCGTACCGCACCGGGCCGAAGTCGCGGTGGGCGTGGTGGTCGCGGTACTGGCCGCGGTCGTCGACGTGCGCGGGGCGATCGGCTTCTCGTCGTTCGCGGTGCTGATCTACTACGGGATCGCCAACGCGGCGGCGTGGACGCTGGGCTACCGGTGGGTTGCGGCACCGGGACTGGCCGGCTGCCTACTTCTGGCGGCGTTCCTGCCGCTGGGATCGGTGCTCGCCGGGGCCGCGGTGATCGCACTCGGCGCCGGACTTTACGCGGTGCGCAGATCCCGATAGGCCGCCACCGCGGTCGGCAGCGTCGCGAAGATGTGATCTTCACCGATCTTGTCGAGAAGTCCAGCTGCGGACAGGGATTCACGCAGGTGCCAGGTCACCCGTGCCATCGCGAACACGATGCCCCGACGGTTGAGATCGATCCGCAGTTGGTCGAGTCCGTCGAGCGCGGTTAGATCGACTTCGACGTTCGCCTCGGCGTTGAGCACGAACCACCGCACCGGATCCGGGTTCGCGTCGACGGCCGCCATGGCACGCCGGCGAAAGTCCTCGGCGTTGGCGAAAAACAGCGGCGCGTCATAGCGATACACCAGCAGACCGGGTTCAAGCCGGGCCTGCGGATAGTCCTCGATGTCATGCATGCCGGGCACACCGGGAACGAAGCCGAGCACACTGTCGTGCGGGCGGGCGACGCGGCGCAGCAGATCCAGGATCGACAGTCCGACCGCTGCGAGCACCCCGTAGAGCACGCCGAAGACGAGTACGGCCACAGCGGTGAGCAGAGCCAGCATCAGTTCGCTGCCACGAAACCTCGCCAGCCTCCGAAAGCCGGCGATGTCGACCAGGCGCAGCGCGGCGTAGACCACCAGCGCCCCGAGCGCAGCGGCGGGAAAACTGGACAGCAGGCCGTGTGCAAAAAGCATCACGATCAGCAGCAGACCCAGCGCAACCAATGAGTAGAGCTGCGTGCGGGCGCCGACGACTTCACCCAGCGCCGTCCGGCTGGCACTGGAGCTGACCGGAAAACCATGGCACACAGCGGATCCCAGGTTGCACACGCCCAGGGCGCGCAACTCGGCGTTGGGATCGATGTCGTCGCCCTTGCGCGCGGCGAAGATCCGCGCATTGAGCACGCTGTCGGAGAATGCGACCAGCGCGACCCCGCCGGAGGCGGCCGCAAGCACGCCCAGATCACCCAGCGAGACGGAGGTCAGCCCGAACGGCGGCAGCCCCGAGGGCACCTCGCCGATGACCGCAATGCCGTACCGATCCAGCGAGAACACCGCCACCGCCGCCGAGGCGAGAGCCACCGCGATGAACGGGCCGGGAGCACGGGGCGCCAGTCGGGCCAGCAGGATTAGTACCGCCAACACCGTGGCCGAGAGTGCCAGCGTGGGCCCGTGCACGTTCGGCAGCGTCCCGGCCAGGGAGCGCACCTGGGCGAAGAACCCCTCGCCGTCGACGGCGGTGCCGGTCAACCTGCCCAGTTGGTCAC
>CAMCWJ010000258.1 GCA_945882475.1 Bifidobacterium breve | reverse complement strand
AACGCCGAGGCACCCAGCGTGAGCGCGGTCGCTGCGGCCAACCCGGCGGTCACCTTCGTCGGGGTGTCCACCCGCGCCGACGTCGGCGCCATGCAGAACTTCGTCTCGAAGTACAACCTGAACTTCACCAACATCAACGACGCTGATGGCTCCATCTGGGCGCAGTTCAACGTGCCGTGGCAGCCCGCCTACGTCTTCATCCGGCCCGACGGATCGTCGAGCTTCGTCAACAACCCCACGTCGGCGATGTCGCAGCAGGACCTCAACGCGCGCGTGCTCGCTCTGACGTCCTGACGGGCGTGCGTCAGGACCTGATCGGGCTGGCCTTCGCGGCCGGGATGGTGGCGGCCTTCAACCCGTGCGGGTTCGCCATGCTGCCGGCCTATCTGGCGTTGGTGGTGCACCGGGAGGGCAGCAGTCAGCTCGCCGCGGTGGGCCGGGCGCTCGGTGCCACCGCAGCGATGGCCCTGGGCTTTCTGACCGTTTTTGGGTTGTTCGGTCTGCTGACGGTGTCGGTGGCCTCAACGGTGCAGCAGTACCTGCCCTACGTCACGGTGGTGGTCGGCATTTCGCTTGTCGCCCTGGGCATCTGGCTGCTGTCCGGCCGGGAACTCGGGGGCCTGTCAGTCAATGCCGTCGGCCGCAGCACCCGGCTTGCACCCACCGCCCGCCTCGGCTCGATGTTCGGCTACGGGGTCGGGTACGCGATCGCCTCGCTGTCGTGCACGATCGGGCCGTTCCTCGCGGTCACCGGCAGCAGCCTGCGCACCGGCTCGGCTGTGAACGGGGTGCTGGTCTACGTGGCCTATGCCGGCGGCATCGCACTGGTCGTCGGGGTGCTGGCGGTCGCCGTCGCACTCGCCAGTTCGACACTGGTCGCGCGGATGCGCCAGATCCTTCCCTACGTCAACCGGATCAGCGGCGCGATCATGGTCGCCGTCGGCCTCTACGTGGCGTACTACGGATGGTTCGAGTTACGGCTGTTCTCCGGGGCCGGTGGCGCCGATGACCCAGTGATCGGCGCCGCGGGCCGTATCCAGCGAGTGCTGGCCGGATGGGTCTATCAGCACGGCGCGTGGCCTTGGCTGCTGTTGCTCGGCGTCCTGACGGCGGCCGCGGCGGCGGGCTGGGCCTGGCGACGGCATCGTCGCGCGGCAGGCTAGCGGGCCGTCCGCGGATATGCTGTGCCGATGATGCAGTTGCACAGGGGGCTCGGCGCCGCGGTGGCGGTACTGGCATTGGCCGCCGTCCCGGCCGCCGTCGTCACCATAGGGGGCGCTGCGACGGCCAACGCCGACGTCTGCGCGAGTGCCGGCCGGCGGGTCTCGGTCAGCGGCTGCGCCGACCTGTCGGATGTGATGGCGCCGTGGGTGGTGCCACCGGACGCGTATGCGCCGCTGACCCCGAACGCCACCGCCTGCGTGGGCTGGAACGGTCGCTGGGTCAGCGCCAACGGCTGCACCTAGCCGAAACCCCGCGAGCGTTGCTGCTCGCGGGGTTTCGGTTCGGTCCCTGGTGTGGCCGGGGGATCAGTTGTGGACGTCGAAGCGATCGAGATCCATGACCTTGGCCCACGCCGCGGCGAAGTCGCGCGCGAACTTCTCCTTGGCATCGTCCTCGGCATAGACCTCCGCCAGTGCACGTAACTGCGAGTTCGACCCGAAGATCAGGTCCACGCGGCTGCCGATCCACTTCTCCTTACCGCTGACCCGATCCTTGCCCACATAGGTTCCGTCGTCCTTCGGAGACGGTGACCACTCGGTGTCCATGTCGAGAATGTTCACAAAGAAGTCGTTGGTCAGCCGACCCGGCTTATCGGTCAACACGCCGAGTTTCGAGTCCTTGAAGTTGGCTCCGAGAACCCGAAGGCCACCGACCAGAACCGTCATCTCCGGCGCGGTCAGCGTCAATAGATTGGCCCGGTCGATCAGCATGTACTCAGCCGGCAGCGGATTGCCCTTGCCGGCGAAGTTGCGGAAGCCGTCCGACTTCAGCTCCAGGTGCGCGAAGGACTCGACATCAGTCGTCTCCTGGGTGGCGTCACCGCGACCCGGGGTGAACGGAACCTTGATGTCGAATCCGGCGTCCTTGGCCGCCTTCTCGACAGCCGCGACACCGCCGAGGACCACGAGATCGGCGAACGACACCTTGGTATCGGATGCCTTCTGGATCTCCTCCAGCTTTCGCACCACTTGCGCCAGTTCGTCTGGCTCGTTGGACTCCCAGCCGGCTTGCGGCTGCAGACGGATGCGGCCACCGTTGGCGCCACCGCGCTTGTCACTGTCGCGGTACGACGAGGCCGCCTTCCACGCGGTCGAAACCAGCTGCGGCACAGTCAGACCCGACGCCAGGATCTGCTCCTTCAGCGCAGTGACATCCTTTGCGCTGAGCTTGCTCTGGCCGGCGGGCACGATGTCCTGCCACAGCAGGGTCTCCTTGGGAACCAGCGGCCCGACGTACCGGGCCACCGGCCCCATATCGCGATGAACCAGCTTGAACCAGGCCCGGGCGAACGCGTCGGCGAGTTCCTCGGGATGATCCAGCCAGCGTCGAGTGATAGGCCCGTAGATCGGATCCACCCGCATCGACAGATCCGTGGTCAGCATCGACGGGTTTGTCTTACCCGAGCCGAAGGCCTCGGGCACTGCATCGGCACCCGCTCCGTCCTTGGGCTTCCACTGATGGGCTCCGGTGGGGCTGGCGGTCAGTTCCCATTCGTAGCCGTAGAGGGTTTCCAGGTAGCTGTTATCCCACTGGGTCGGAGTGGGGGTCCAGATAACCTCCAGTCCGCTGGTGACCGCGTCCTTGCCGACACCTGTGCCGAAAGCACTCTTCCAGCCCAGGCCCTGCAACTCGATCGGAGCGGCTTCCGGCTCCGGGCCGACGGTTCCGTCGCCGCCGGCGCCGTGGGTCTTACCGAAGGTGTGTCCGCCGACGATAAGTGCCGCGGTTTCCACGTCGTTCATCGCCATCCGGCCGAACGTCTCACGGATGTCCATCGCGGCGGCCAACGGATCAGGAACACCCTCGGGGCCTTCGGGATTGACGTAGATCAGGCCCATCGTGGTCGCGCCCAGCGGGTTCTCCAAGACTCGATCGCCGGTATAGCGGGAGTCGGTTCCCAACCAGGTGTCTTCTGAACCCCAGTAGATGTCCTCATCGGGCTGCCAGCGGTCTTGGCGGCCGAAGGCGAAGCCGAACGTCTTGAAGCCCATCGCGTCCATGGCGTGGTTACCGGCAAAGATCATCAGATCCGCCCACGACAGGCTCTTGCCGTACTTCTTCTTGATCGGCCATAGCAACCGGCGGGCCTTGTCCAGGCTGGTGTTGTCCGGCCAGCTGTTGATCGGAGCGAATCGCTGCATTCCCGAGCCGGCACCACCGCGGCCATCCTGCACCCGGTAGGTGCCGGCCGAGTGCCACGCCATCCGCACGAAGAACGGACCGTAGTTGCCGTAGTCGGCAGGCCACCAATCCTTCGAATCGGTCATCACCGCTTCGACATCGGCCTTGAGTTCATCAACGTCGATGGTCGCCACCGCGGCGGCGTAATCGAAATCAGGGTCCATCGGATTGTTCTCCGAGGGGTACTTCACCAGCAACTTGAGATTGATCTGATCGGGCCACCAATCGCGGTTGCTACCACCTTCGACGGGAGGCCTGATCCGCATTGGACAGCCGCCCTCGTTTTCCTCAGCCATTGAATTTCCTTTCGGGAGTGGGGTAGCGAGCCGTGACCACGGTTGTGATCACGAAGCCGGTTGGTTCGAGCAGTCGGGGCACAGACCCCAGTAGGTGACCTCGGCCTCGTCGAGGACGAATCCGTGGTCGGCCGCCGCAGTCAGGCACGGGGCATTCCCGACGGCGCAATCGACGTCCGCGATGGTCCCGCAGGACCGGCAGACCACGTGGTGGTGGTTGTCGCTGACCCGCGACTCGTATCGGGCGACCGATCCCGAGGGCTGGATGCGCCGCACCAGGCCGGCGTCGGTCAATGCGGCAAGGACGTCGTAGACGGCCTGCCGCGACACCTCGGGCAGACCAGTCCGAACGGCACCGAAGATGGTGTCGGTATCGGCATGGGGATGGGAGTGCACCGCGTCGAGTACCGCGACCCTCGGCCGCGTCACCCGCAGGTCGGAGTTTCGCAACTGCTCAGCGAATTCCGACGTAGACGGCACAGTGAGATCCTGTCCCGTTTTCTGGACTGAGTCAAGTGTTCCTCCGGCGATTCTGAGTGTCGGGAGCGAGTGTCGGTAGGGTGAGACACCGTGCCTCTGACCCCCGTGCCCCTCAGTACGGTCGCGCTCGAAATGGTGGCGCCAAACGCCGATCGCAGCCTTCCCGAGCAACTCGAGGAGGCGCGCAAGGTAGCGCGGATCTCGGCCGAAGCGGGTATC
>CAMCWJ010000257.1 GCA_945882475.1 Bifidobacterium breve | reverse complement strand
GATCACGTCGCGGGAGTCCTCGGCGGTCTCCGCGCGCAGCGCAACCCGGAAGGCAATGTTGCTCTTGGCCTTGCTCAGCGAAGACAGGTCTAGGCGCTGACCACCGAGGGTGAAGAAGACGTTGCAT
Organism: Bifidobacterium breve; assembly: GCA_945882475.1. Lineage (GTDB taxonomy): Bacteria > Actinomycetota > Actinomycetes > Mycobacteriales > Mycobacteriaceae > Mycobacterium. The sequence goes on along the minus strand of CAMCWJ010000257.1, from coordinate 4,291 downwards.
CCGCGGCCCTCCTGCCCGATGTGAATGACGAGATCTATCCACTCGGGATGGTGGTGGAACAGTTCGAGGTACTCGTCGATGATCACCAGCAGGATCGGCACCGGCTGCAGATCGCGCCCGGCAAGGCGCATCTCCTCGTACTCGTTGGCGTCCCGCGCGCCGGCGTCCTTGAAGAGCCGGTAGCGGCGGGCCATCTCGCCGTCGATCGCCTTTCGCATGCGTTCGGCGAGGTGCCTATCGTCATTGCCCAGGTTCGACAGCGAACCCACCACATGCGGAAGCCCTTCGAGATCCTGGGCGGCCGACTCGAACTTCATATCGACGAACACGATGTTGAAGGTCTCGGGTGAGTGCGTCAGCGCGATCCCGTTGCACAGCGATAGGAAGTATTCCGACTTGCCCGAACCGGAGGTGCCGATCACGACGGAGTGGAAACCGTAACCACCGAAGTCCTTGGCCCGCAGGATCACGTGCTGAAGATCGCCGCCGGGCTTCACTCCGACCGGGATCATCGCCCACCGTGGATCACCGCGGCCCCGGCTCTGTGCCCACAGACGCTCGACGTCGATGCGACGTGGATCGTTGATTCCCAACGCCTGCAGCAACTCCCCGCCCGGGTGCTCGGGTTCGGAGGGCTCAGCGCCGGTGGTGGGCGTCCATCGGGCCAGGGACCGGGCATACCGGGTGGCAGTGCTCTCGGCGAGCACGTCGGCCACCGCGTAGAACGCATTGCGGTGATGAAGTTGACCATCGCGGACGTCGAACCGCTGTTCGTCGGTACCGAAGCCCACCCCGAGACCGGGTCGGGGGGCCAGTCGCAGCACGGTGATACCGGCCATGCCCTTCTGCCCGGTCACGCCCTCCCACTGCTCGGGTGTGCCGACGTTGTCGTCGACGATGATCCAGTGCGGGCCCAGCCCCCCGGCCACAGCGGACTCCAACGGGGACGGCGTCGTGACCGGACTGCCCCCGGCGGGAGGCGCCCACGGACCCCGACCCTTGCGATGGAGTTCGGAATCGAGGACATCCTCCAGTTCGGTGGGCGAGCTGAATATCAGTCGTCGTTGCCCGCAGGCGTCGACCATCTCGTCGTGCTGATTGTGTGGCAGCCACACCAGCCAGGACCACTGCTTGGGCGCCCGGGTGACAACCAGCAACTTGAGATCGGCGGGGCTGTGATAGGCCGCCAGCGAGCACAGCACTGACCGCATCAGCGCGTGCAGTTGGGCGTAATCCTCGCCGATGAAGCTGAACCCGGGCTGGGAGCGTAGGTTCAGAATCTTTCCGATGTCGCGAATCTTGCTCTGCTCGAGGATGAAATCGCGAAGCGCACGGCCGGTGACAGGTTCGAGTTCCTCGCCGACGGGCACATCTGGCCACTGGATTGACACGGCAGACTCAGCGGTTGACTGCATACCGACCCCGAGTCGAACGTCGAGAAAGTCCGCGTCGGTCGCGCGCCGTTCCCACATTCGCGGCCGGCCGATCACCCGGTCAAGCTTCTGCGGATCACCGTGGACGAACAGTTGGCTGTCGCGCTGCTGCTGTACGGCTCGCTGGATCTCATCGCGATCCTCGTCGAGTTGACGCAAATAGACCCGACGACCCTTCTCCTGCTCGCCCCAACTGGTCCGGCGACCGCGGCCGAACCGGCCGCTGAACATCAGCGCCCCGAAGCCGAGCAGGCCGATGAGCGGGAAGAAGCCGGCCTGTAGCGACCGCACACCGGAGGTGTACATGACGATCAGAGTTCCGATGATGCCCACCAACAGAATCGGTGCCGCGATCATCAGCAGAACGTTGCGTGGCTCCCGTTCCGGCAGAGCCATCGGCGCGGCGACGGCCACCCGGGTTGGGGCCACCGGTGGTGGCGGCTGGCGGCTGTCGCGGACGAACCCGCTCCTGGACATTGTTTAGCCTCCCTCGGTCGTCTGACCGGGCACGGGTATCGCTCTTGCCGCACCGGTCGGGTCAATGGAGTCGCGTTCCAGCAGAGCGCTGTCCCGGCTGATAGCCGGCCCGGCCGCGAACGTGCGCAGCAGAGGCCAGGGTGCTTGCACGGCACGGCGGGGGTCGATTCCGAGTGCATCCAGTGTGTCGCGATCCCAGTCGATGCCGTAGCGAACCCCCTGTGGCGAAAGCCAATACAGGCTCTCACGCGTGTCAGAGCTGACCGCGGCACTGGTGGACGCTACGAAGGTGGCCGCTCCGGGAAGGACCAGAGTTTGTTGCGCTTGAACGGAATCCGCATCGCGATTGTCTCGCACCAGGGTGACGATGTGGGAATCCAGGCTCGCGGGCGTGGGCAACCCCCGGCCGCTGTACAACGTCATGGCCGACTGTGGATCGGTGGATCCCTTAGTCCAACTGACGCAGATCACCGGATTGGCGTCGGTGTCGGTAAATGTCAGCTTGTCGGTGGGATAGAACCCGACGTTGAGAACAGATACCTCGGGTATGTCGATCAATCTGTCCGGTGCGACGAGTTGTGGTGCGAGGGCACCCTGACTGTTGGCGGTTCGCAGCAGATCGGCGACGAACGCGGTGATCTTCTGCACACCTGAGGGCAGCAACACGTAGAAACCGCTGACCTCGCCCTGGGAGTCTCGCGTTTCGAGTACCCGCCCCACCACCGAGCCCGCCAGCCAACGGGATGGCGCACCGGCCTCCGGAATCACCGGAACGGTAAGCGGTTCGGTGGCCGGCATCGCATCGAAGAGCGCATTGGACATTTCGACCGGCCGTACTGCCCCGGGTTCCAGACCCAGGTTGAACGTCACCGAACGCTCCGCCGGGTCAAAACGCGTCCGGTGGCCGTTCCAGACCAGGTAGGTCACGTCGCGGTGAGTGGCGACGATCGCGTGGGACTGTTCCAATGGCCCGCCCCTGCTCGCTGCGGGCCCCAATGTTCCCGCGATGGAGGTCACCACCGGACCGCCCGCACCGCCGCCCCCGGGATTGGTGTCGCAGACCGACCAGGCCGAGACCGGATTGCCCTGCACCGCAGGGGAATCCGGTATGCCGGGAATCCCGATTAGCGGTCCGGTCGGGAGTTTGGCGATCTCCTCGGCCCGCACCCAGGTCGGCGAGGACGGACTGCCGGTCGCCAATCGGGCTGAGGTGAGGTTCAACGCCGGATAGAGTCGGCCGTCGATCCTGGCGTACACCGTGCCGGTGTCCCGGTTGCCCACGATCGCGGCCTGCCCGACCAGGCCCGCCGGTTTCATGAAATGCAGCAGGGCCATCCAGCCGCAGCCCAGGAGGACGAATGCCATCGACAGGGCGAGGGCGGCCTGCTGCTTGCGATCGTCGTGCTTCATTCGCACCGAAAATCGGGTTATCGCGGCCCGCAGTCGACGCTTGTAGAAAAGATGGCCCGAGTTCTGGTCCCGGTTCGACAGGTTCAACGGCATCGTTGGCACCCCCACCTCATTGCAGGGTCCCGCCGTATCTCCTCTGGTGGTCGTGCTCGGCTTCCTCGCGGAGAGCGGCAAACACGAGGTTGAGCCGTTCGGCCAATTCCCAATGGCTGTAATCCGACACTACGGCGGGGTTGAGCGTCAGTTCGATGAGTTTGCCATCGCAGTCCGCAACGGCATGGATATCCGTCGTGTCGACGCTGTAGGTGACGGCTTCAGCGCGCGCCAGATCGGCCTTCCACCGCTCTTCGGTCTCGTCAAGTTCACGCAGGAGCGACTCGACAAGTGCCCTGTCGCTAATGCCGTAACCGTCGCTTCGCCCCTCCATCACGACAGTATGGGGAGGCCCTACAACTGCGTCAATCCACTTTTTCGAGGCCCGGCCCGCGGCATCGTTTTCAGCCGTATCAGCAACACCATCTGTCACCGGCCGTCGGCCAGTCCGGTGGCGGCCGGCGGCAGGCGGATTGCCAGTTCACACCGGTCGACCGATGCCGTACGGCGGTTACCGAGGCACTCCGATCAGAGTTTGCTACGAGCGAATCGGGCAAGCCGATGCGGTCCCCGCGCGTCCAGCCTATGACGGCATCAGCGCGGTACGGGAGCCACCGAGAGAGCAGTGCGGACGGGTCGAGGGGATGTGCATGACGACAGCTGTGAACCGCGGTCCGAGCACGCCGATCAAGGTGTTGGTCGCCCTGACCTATGCGGCGATGGTCGCGGCGAACGTTGCGGCCAATGTGTTGCCGTTGAACGGCCGTCGCACCGGGGAGATCTCGGACGTCTATCCGAGCCTGTTCACACCTGCGGGTGTGACGTTCTCCATCTGGTCGTTGATCTATCTGCTTCTCGGCGCACATGTGCTCTATCAG
>CAMCWJ010000256.1 GCA_945882475.1 Bifidobacterium breve | reverse complement strand
GAGGGTAGCTTCGCGCCCACTGCGATCGCCTGGGGGGTGGACAACCGGACCTGCGCGCTGCGGGTGGTGGGTAGTGGACACTCGATGCGGATGGAATGCCGGACACCGGGCGGCGATGTCAACCAGTACCTGGCGGTCGCGGCGCTGATTGCCGGTGGACTCCACGGCATCGATCAGGGCTTGGAACTCGCCGAACCATGCTCCGGTAACGCCTATACCTCTGGTGCGCAACGACTTCCAACCACTCTGGCCGAGGCTGCGGAGTTGTTCGCGCGATCCGCGGTGGCGCGCACGGCGTTCGGTGACGAAGTTGTCGAGCACTACCTCAACAACGCCCGCGTCGAACTCGCGGCGTTCAACTCGTGCGTCACCGACTGGGAGAGGATCCGCGGCTTTGAGCGGCTCTGAACCCCGGAGACCGGTGATCGGCCTGACCACCTACCTGCAGCGGGCGCAGACCGGAGTGTGGGACCTACCGGCGGTGTTTCTGCACAAGGACTATCTCGACGCGGTGACCGGCAGCGGCGGCATCGCCACCCTGCTGCCGCCGCAACCCGTCGATCCCGAAATCGCGGCCCGGGTGCTCGACGGCCTAGACGGCCTGATCATCACCGGCGGCCGCGACATCGACCCGGACCGCTACGGCCACCAACCGCACCCGGACACCGACGTGCCCGCGCGCGATCGCGACGAATGGGAATTCGCCCTGCTCACCGCGGCACTGGCCCGGCGGATGCCGGTGCTGGGCATCTGTCGCGGCGCGCAGTTACTCAATGTCGCCTTCGGCGGAACCCTGCATCAGAGCCTGCCCGACACCGTGGGTCATACCCGCCACCAACAGGGCAACGGGGTGTTCGGCACATCGGTACTGCGCACCGTGGCCGGCAGCAGACTGGCCGCCCTGGTCCCCGACGGCACACCCGTGCAGTGCTACCACCGGCAGGCGATTGACCAACTGGGAGCGGGTTTGGTGATCAGCGCCCGCGACCCCGATGGCGTGGTCGAGGCGATCGAAGTGCCCGGGGAGGACTTCGTGGTGGCGGTGCAGTGGCATCCCGAGGTCGGACCGGACGGCTCCCAGGTTTTCGGCGCCCTCGTGACGGCGGCCAGACGGTATTCGACAGAGAGGGCGAGCCTGTGAGCGCGGCTGCGACGGCGACACAGCTGATCAATCCGGCGACCGAGGAACTGCTGCGCACGGTCGAGCGTTTCGATGCGGCCGGCGTCGATGACGCCGTCGCCCGCGCAGCAGTGGCCCAGAAGGCCTGGGCGGCACAACCGCCCGCCGAACGGGCCGCGGCGTTGCGGGCCTTCGCCGCGGTCGTCGATGCCCATGTCGGTGAACTCGCCGCGCTGGAGACGGCCAACTCCGGGCATCCCATCGGTGCGGCCGAGTGGGAGGCCGGGCACGTCCGTGATGTGCTGCAGTTCTACTCGGCATCTCCGGAACGGTTGTCCGGCAAGCAGATTCCGGTCGCCGGCGGCCTCGACGTCACCTTCAACGAGCCGATCGGTGTCGTCGGGGTGATCACGCCGTGGAACTTCCCGATGCCGATCGCCTCGTGGGGATTTGCCCCGGCACTGGCGGCCGGCAACGCGGTGCTGCTCAAGCCGGCGGAGTGGACCCCGCTGACCTCTATCCGGCTTGCCGAGTTGGCGTTGGAGGCCGGTCTGCCGCGGGACCTGTTCCAGGTGCTTCCCGGCAAGGGTTCGGTGGTGGGGGAGCGGTTCATCACCCACCCCGGCGTCCGCAAACTGGTGTTCACCGGTTCGACGGAGGTCGGGGTGCACGTGATGGCCGGGGCGGCGCAGCAGGTCAAGCGGGTCACCCTGGAATTGGGCGGCAAGAGCGCCAATATCGTCTTCGACGACTGCGATCTCGAGAAGGCCGCCGCGACCGCGCCCTACGGTGTTTTCGACAACGCCGGCCAGGACTGCTGTGCCCGCAGTCGGATCCTGGTGCAGCGCAATGTTTTCGACCGGTTCATGGAACTTCTGGAGCCTGCCGTCAAGGGTGTGGTCGTCGGTGATCCCACCGACCCCGGAACCGAGATGGGACCGCTGGTGTCGCGCACCCATCTCGAGTCGGTCGCCGCCTACGTGCCCGATGACGCGCCGGTCGCCTTCCGGGGGTCGGCTCCCACCGGCCCGGGCTACTGGTTTCCGCCGACGGTTCTCACCCCGGAGCGCACCGACCGCACCGTCACCGAGGAGATCTTCGGCCCGGTGGTCGCGGTGCTGGCGTTCGAGGACGAAGCCGACGCCATCGCACTGGCCAATGACACCGAGTACGGGCTGTCGGGTTCGATCTGGACCGACAACCTGTCCCGGGCGCTGCGGGTGTCGCGCGCCGTGGAGGCCGGCAATTTGAGCGTCAACTCGCATTCATCGGTGCGCTACAACACCCCGTTCGGCGGGTTCAAACAGTCCGGGCTGGGCCGTGAGCTCGGGCCTGACGCGCCATTGCATTTCACCGAGACCAAGAACGTCTTCTACGCGATTGGAGAACCATGACCGCCGGAATAGACCTCACCCAGCGCCTGGCCGGCAAGGTGGCGGTGATCACCGGCGCGGCCAGTGGGATCGGTTTGGCGACCGCCCGCCGGATGCGGGCCGAGGGGGCGATCATCGTCGTCGGGGATATCGACCCCGCGACCGGAACCCCGGTGGCCGAGGAACTCGGCGGGCTGTTCGTCGCGGTCGACGTGGCCGACGAAGACGCGGTCAACAACCTGTTCGACACTGCTGCCTCGACATACGGCTCGGTCGACATCGCCTTCAACAACGCCGGCATCTCCCCGCCCGATGATGATCTCATCGAGACCACCGAACTGCCTGCCTGGCAACGGGTTCAGGATGTCAACCTCAAGAGCGTGTACCTATGTTGCCGGGCGGCCCTGCGCCATATGGTGCCGGCCGGGCGCGGCTCGATTATCAACACCGCGTCGTTCGTCGCGGTGATGGGATCAGCCACCTCGCAGATCTCCTACACCGCCTCCAAGGGCGGGGTGCTGGCGATGTCGCGGGAACTCGGCGTGCAGTTCGCCCGCCAGGGAATCCGGGTCAACGCGCTGTGCCCCGGCCCGGTCAACACCCCACTGCTGCAGGAACTCTTCGCCTCCGATCCCGAGCGTGCGGCCCGGCGGCTCATTCACATCCCGCTGGGCCGGTTCGCCGAAGCCGAGGAGTTGGCGGCGGCGGTGGCCTTCCTGGCCAGTGACGACGCCTCATTCATCACCGCGTCGACCTTCCTGGTCGACGGCGGCATCAGTTCGGCCTACGTGACACCGCTGTAGGCATCATGGCTGCTCCCCACGGCTCGCCCACGAGTGCACTGCTGCGGCCGGTGCGGCCGGGCAATGCGTTCGAGGACACCGTGGGCCGGCTGCTGCAGACCATCCGCCTCGGGGTGCTGCACCCCGGCGAATCCCTGCCGCCGGAGCGCGAACTCGCCATCCGCCTCGGGGTCAGCCGGGACACCGTGCGAGAGGCGATCAAGTCGCTGGCCGACGCCGGCTATCTGGTGTCGCGGCGCGGCCGCTACGGCGGGACCTTCCTGGCCGAGGAACTACCTGCGCCCGGCGCCGGCGCGGTAGGCGTGGGACCCACCGAGATTCACGACGTGCTGACCCTGCGGGAGGTCCTTGAGGTGGGTGCGGCCAGGACCGCCGCCGGCCGGCGACTCGGAACCGCCGACCGCGACGAACTCTGGTCGCGGATGGCCGCCGTGCGGGCCGCGGATCCGGCGGACTATCGACGCCTGGACTCCCGACTGCATCTGGCGATCGCCGAGGCCACCGGCGCACCATCGCTGGTGGCTCTGGTTGCCGAGAACCGGATGCGGGTCAACGCCCTACTCGACCGAATTCCCTTGCTGGCGCGCAATATCGCCCATTCCGATGAGCAACACGAGGCCATTCTCGTGGCGATTCAGGCCGGCGACGCCGACTCGGCCGGCGCGGCGATGCTGGCCCACGTCGGCGGCACGGCCGCGCTGCTGCACGGCTTCCTGGACTAGCCGGTGCGGTCGTCGCGGCGGGCGGCGGCGATCAGATCGTCGCGCGCCCGGGCCACCCGGGACCGGATGGTGCCCACCGGGCATCCGCACACCTCGGCGGCTTCGGCGTAGGACAGGCCCAGCACCTGGGTGAGCATCAGGGCGGCGCGGCGGTCGGCGTCCAACCCGTCGAGGAGCATCCGGATCTCGACGATCTCCTCGGTGCGCGACGCGCACGCCCGGGTGTCCAGCAGGGCCTCGACGTCGACGTTGCCGGCCGACCGGGGCCGGGCTTGGTTGCGGCGGATTTGGTCGACGACGACGCGGCGGGCGATGGACAGCAGCCAGGTGCGTGCCGAGGACCGCCCGGCGAACCGCGGCAGTGCACCCAGCGCCCGCAGGAAAGTCTCCTGGGTCAGATCGTCGG
>CAMCWJ010000255.1 GCA_945882475.1 Bifidobacterium breve | reverse complement strand
CTCGCTCAGTCTGTGCAGAGCCCGGCGACGATGTCTGCGACCGGCCCGGCGGCGATGCCACGCCAGGCGGCGCCGGCCCACAGACTGACGCCCTGCGGATCACCGGCTGCGGCGGCGGCCGCCCGGATGGGCCCGGTCATCTGATTGATCTGCGGATAGCCCGCGGGTGCCTCAGCGCTGTAGCGAGTAGCAAACGCATTGGTCAGGCTGCGCGCGTAGCGGCCGGAGAACGCGCGGGTCATCATCGTTTCGGTGAAGTGCTCGTCGCGCAGCGCACGGCGGTACACGTCGCTGGTTCCGGCCTCGTCGCACAGCAGCAGCGCGGTTCCGACCTGGGCGGCCACCGCCCCGCCGTCAAGTACCCGCCGCACGGCCGCGGCATCGCCCAGACCGCCGGCGGCCACCACCGGCACGCCCAGATAAGCGGTCTGCGCCAGCAGTGTCATCAGCGGAACCGTCGGGGGTTCGGCTCCCGGGTCGAAGATGCTCCGGTGGCCGCCGGCCTCCGGTCCCTGAACCACCAGCGAATCAGCGCCGGCCTGCACTGCCACGGCAGCCTCGCCGAGGCTCGACACCGTCACCATCGTGAGCACACCGCGGCCGCGCAGCCGGGCCAGGACGGCGGGTTCGGGACAGCCGAAGGTGAATGACACAGCCTCCGGGGCGAGGTCGGCAACCACATCGAGTTTCGCCGGCCAGCCGTCGTCGTCGGGGTACGGGTTTCCGGGTTCGACGCCGTAGCGCTCGGCCAGCGGCGCCAGCAGTTGCCGGTATCGGTCGAGTTGAGCGTCACTGGCCAGACAGGGTTGCGGCACAAAGAGATTCACGCCGACCGGCCCGCCGGTCAGAGAACGGGCGGCGGTGATGGCCTCCGCGACGCGCTGCGGGGTGAGGTATCCGGAAGCCAGGAAGCCCAGTCCGCCGGCGTTCGACACCGCGGCGGCCAGGGCCGGGGTGCTGGGGCCACCGGCCATCGGGGCTCCCACGATGGGGACGGTCAAGTGCTGGAGGCGAAAGGGCAACGGCTAGCCCGCGATAGTCCGAAGGCTGTACGGCAGTGAACGTTTGGAACGGTGGGGCCCCAGCACGGCCGCGCCGAAGGGTCCGGTGAGCACCTTGCGCGCAACCGCGTTGACCTCCTCGACGGTGACCGCGTCGATCTGCCGCAATGTGCTCGCAATACTGCGATATTCGCCGTAGTTCAGCTCGCTGCGGCCGATACGGTTCATCCGCGAGGCCGAATCCTCCAGGCCCAGAACAAGTCCGCCCCGCAGCGAACCCTTGGCGATCCGGCATTCGGCGTCGGTGATGCCGTCGCGTGCCACGGTGTCGAGGACCTCGGTGGTCACCCTCACCACTTCGGGGAACCGTTCGGGCAGGCACGCCGCGTACACCGAGATCGCGCCGCTGTCGCAGAACGTATCGACCGCGGAGTACACCGAGTAGGCCAGCCCGCGGGACTCCCGGATCTGCTGGAACAGACGCGAACTCAGGCCACCGCCGAGAGCGGTGTTGAGCACGGCCAACGCCCACCGGTGCTGCCAACCGCGTCCGGGAACCCGCGCACCGAGGCTGAGATGGACCTGCTCGCAGTCCCGCTTGAGAAGTTCCAGGCCGGGCCGTCCGGGTGGGCGACGGGTGCCCCGGCGCGGTGGCTGCGGCACCCGGCCTTTGATCAGCCGGGACCCGAAGTATCGGCGCACCAGATCCACGACCCGGTCGTGCTCGATATTGCCGGCCACCGCGAACACCATGCGCTCCGGGATGTAGCGCCGGGTGTGGAAGGAATGCAATTGATTGCGCGTCATCGACGACACCGAGTCGACGCTGCCGATCACCGGCCGACCCACCGGGTGGTCGCCGAACATCGCTGAGAGAAACACGTCGCCGATGGTGTCCTCAGGATCGTCATCGCGCATGGCGATCTCCTCGAGCACCACGTCACGCTCGACTTCGACGTCGTCGGCCGCACAGACACCGTTGAGCACGACGTCGGCGACCAGGTCGACCGCCAGTTCGAGATCCTCGTCGAGCACATGCGCGTAGTAGCAGGTGTGCTCCTTGGAGGTGAAGGCGTTCAACTCACCGCCGACGGCATCTACTGCCTGGGAGATCTCCACCGCGTCGCGGGTGGGGGTTCGCTTGAACAGCAGGTGCTCGAGGAAGTGTGCGGCCCCGGCCACGGTCGGGCCTTCGTCACGCGAACCGACGTTGACCCACACCCCGACCGAAGCCGAGCGCACCGACGGCACGAATTCGGTGACCACCCGCAGACCGCCGGGCAGCACTGTCCGACGTACCGTCGACATCTCTTGCGCCGCAGAGTGACTGCGCCGGGGCCCGCGTAATCCTGCGGACCCCGACCGGCCACCGGGCTTAGCTGCTGACGGCTGCGGCATCGGCAGGCGCGGAACCCGGTTCCGCGGCCTCCTCGGCGGATCCCTCTTCGGCGACGGGCACCAGCGAGATCTTGCCCCGGTTGTCGATGTCGGCGATCTCCACCCGCAGTTTGTCGCCCACCTTGACGACGTCCTCGACCTTGGCCACGCGCTTGCCGCGGCCCAGCTTCGAGATGTGCACCAGACCGTCGCGGCCGGGCATCAGCGAGACGAACGCGCCGAAGTCGGTGGTTTTGACCACGGTTCCGAGGAACCGCTCCCCGACCTTGGGCAACTGCGGGTTGGCGATCGCGTTGATCATGTCGATCGCCGCCTGGGCCGACGCGCCATCGGTGGCGCCGACGAAAACCGTGCCGTCGTCCTCGATGGAGATGGACGCGCCGGTCTGCTCGGTGATCGAGTTGATCATCTTGCCCTTGGGCCCGATGACCTCGCCGATCTTGTCCACCGGCACCTTGATGGCGGTGACGCGCGGAGCGTACGGGCTCATCTCGTCCGGCGCGTCGATGGCCTCGGCCATGACCTCGAGGATGGCCAGCCGGGCATCCTTGGCCTGCGCCAACGCGCCGGCCAGGACGTGCGACGGGATGCCGTCGAGCTTGGTGTCCAACTGCAGGGCGGTGACGAATTCCTTGGTGCCGGCGACCTTGAAGTCCATGTCGCCGAACGCGTCCTCGGCGCCAAGGATGTCGGTGAGCGCGACGTAGCGCGTCTCGCCGTTGACCTCATCGGACACCAGGCCCATCGCGATGCCCGCGACCGGAGCCTTCAGCGGCACCCCGGCGTTGAGCAGCGAGAGCGTTGCGGCACACACCGACCCCATCGAGGTGGAACCGTTGGAGCCCAAGGCCTCCGAGACCTGACGGATGGCGTACGGGAACTCCTCGACGCTGGGCAGCACCGGCATCAGCGCGCGCTCGGCGAGCGCGCCGTGGCCGATCTCGCGCCGCTTGGGCGAGCCGACCCGGCCGGTCTCACCGGTCGAGTACGGCGGGAAGTTGTAGTGGTGCATGTAGCGCTTGGACTTCTCCGGTCCCAGCGAGTCGATCTGCTGGGCCATCTTGACCATGTCGAGGGTGGTGACGCCCATGATCTGGGTCTCGCCGCGCTCGAACAGCGCGCTGCCGTGTGCACGCGGGATCACCGCGACTTCGGCACTGAGCGCCCGGATGTCGGTGATGCCGCGGCCGTCGATGCGGAAGTTGTCGGTCAGGATGCGCTGGCGGACAAGCTTTTTGGTCAGCGAGCGATATGCCGCACCGATTTCCTTCTCCCGGCCGGCGAAGGTCTCGCCCAGCCGGACCAGCACATCGCCCTTGATCTCGTTGGTGCGGTCGTCGCGCTCCTGCTTGCCGGCGATGGTGAGCGCGGCGGACAACGGGTCGCCAGCCACGTCGGCCACGGCGGTGTAGACGTCGTCGGCGTAGTCCGGGAACACCGGGTAGTCGGCGGTCTCCTGAGCGGCCTTCTCGGCCAGCGCGCTCTGCGCCGCACATAGCGTGGCGATGAACGGCTTGGCGGCCTCCAGTCCCTCGGCGACGATGCTCTCGGTGGGCGCCTGTGCGCCACCGGCGATCAGCTCGATGACGCTGTCGGTGGCCTCGGCCTCGACCATCATGATCGCGACGTCGCCGCCGGCGACGACCCGGCCGGCGACGACCATGTCGAAGACCGCGCCCTCGAGTTGCTCGACGGTCGGGAACGCCACCCACTGTTTGTTGATCAGCGCCACCCGCACGCCGCCGACCGGACCGGAGAACGGCAGGCCGGAGATCTGGGTGGAGGCCGACGCGGCATTGATGGCCAGCACGTCGTAGAGGTCATTGGGATCGAGGCTCAGGATCGTGACCACGACCTGGATTTCGTTGCGCAGGCCGGAGATGAACGACGGGCGCAGCGGCCGGTCGATCAGTCGGCAGGTGAGGATGGCGTCGGTGGACGGCCGGCCCTCACGGCGGAAGAACGAGCCGGGGATACGGCCCGCCGCGTACATCCGCTCCTCGACGTCGATGGTCAGCGGGAAGAAGTCGAAGTGCTCTTTGGGGGCC
>CAMCWJ010000254.1 GCA_945882475.1 Bifidobacterium breve | reverse complement strand
GTTTCGATCTCTTCGGGCTCGTCCATATCCGCTGCGATCGTCGCCCGGTCGCGCTTGATGGTCAGACGCAGAGCCGCCCAGATCAGTCCAATGATCACGAGCGCGGAGAAGGTGATGATGAGGGGCAGGGAGTTCACTGGCAATGGCCTCGTATTCGTCCGGTCGGCGCCCATCGCGCCTTGCGCAGCCAACGATAACGACGAGGCCGATTCAGCGTGGCGGTTTCGCGGTCTGCCCGAACTACGCCGGCGGAGGTAGCCTTCGGTCCGTGCGCATCGCTATCTCAGGTTCCCATTCGCTGGGCAAGTCCACCGTCGTCAATGACTGGGTGGCCGCACACAGCGGGTACATCCGCGAAGAGGAGCCCTACCGCGCGCTCGGGCTCTTCGGCCCCTACGAGATCCTCTTTCGGGACTCCTCCACCAGGCTGCACAACGGCATTCAGCTGTACTACAACATCAGCCGCGTTCATCGTTACGCCTCAAGCGCGGCCGACGTCATCTTCGACCGGGCGCCGGTGGACTATCTGGCGTACTCGCAATTCACCGCCGACTGCCACACCACCGATATCGACGACGAGTTCGTCGCGTCGATGGTTCCCGCGGTGCGCGAGTCCCTCGATCACCTCGACATCCTGGCGTTCGTGCCCGGATCGGAGGTCTGGCCGGTGGAGATGGAAGCCGACGGCATCCGCCCGGTGGACCTCGTCTACCGCGACACGGTGGACGGGATCTTCAAACAGATCTACCGCGACGGGCGGTTCGATGTCATGCCCGCCGAGAACGCCCCGCTGCTCGTCGAACTCGTCGGCCCACGGGAAGAGCGGCTGGCACAGCTACAGGCGGCGATCGTCCAACGCGGCGGTTCCGCACTAGGCTGATCAGCATGAAGATCTTCCTCGGCGCGGGCGCCTGCGCGATTCTGGTCGGCGCCGGCCTGTTCGCCACCGCGGCACCGGCGTCGGCATGCCCCTACGGCACCGTGCCCAGCGACTTCTCCGGTGTCTGCGTCAGCGGCACCTCCGGCGGGCCGACCAATGTTCCGGTTGCGCCCTCGCATACCGGGGCGGTGTATGGCGGTGGGCCCAACCAGTTACCGACGGTCGACGGCATCCCCTGCACCCCGCAAAATCTGGGCACCTGCATCGGGCTCTCGGAGAGCCAGGGCTAGAAGCAGAAGGGCACGGGGTTCACCGCGAATTTCTGCGCCAAGCACGAACCGAGAGGAATCCGATCACTCGGAGGGTCGATCCAACCGGGTTCGTCCGGAAGAACGGTGGCCGGCGTCACCGTGAAGCACTCGTAGATGTTCAACTCCGGGTGGCTAGCCGACGACACGGGATCCCCGTCGTCGTCGACGTTCCAGCTCTCCCAATACTTTTCCGGTGAATAGAAGTTGCGGCACCGTTCCCAGCTGCCATCCGCGCGCAGAGGTCCGTCGCAGAGGTATCGCGTGGTGCCGCGGGCCCCGTACTGAAAGTATTCGCTGACACATCGGTCGGTCATCCCGTAGGGAATCCAGGTTCCGGTCGAGTCGGCGGCGGCCGACGGTGCCACACCAATTGACGATCCCGCGGCAAGCAGCACGGCGGCGATAAGAGGTTTGATTCTCATCGTCAGGCCGGCGGAGTCGGCGGCATGGGCGGTGGCGGGCTCACCGGAGGCGGCGCATTCGAGGCGACGAAGCTGGCCTCGGGTCCGATGACGAAGCCCACCTGGTCGCGGCTGTTCAGGCACGCCACCACGCCGGCGTCATCCACACCGCAGGCAACCTGCCGATAGCTCAGCCGGGTATTCGGCGGCAGCGGCCGGACCACACCGGCGGTGTCGTACTTGGGAATCTCGGTGGTGGTGAACACCGGCATGCCGGTCGGTCCCCCGCCGACCAGGTTGGCGCCGTCGGGGGCGCCGGGCAGCGGCCCGCTGCAGCCGTAGTCACCGTTGATGGTGTCCAGGATGCAGACCACCCCGGGTGGGCCGGCGAAGGCGAACCACCGGCCGGCGTTGGCGGTGTAGTTCGCCGGATTGACCGGCATGTAGGCGAACACATTGGGAATCGGTGGCGGCGGGGCGGGCGCGGGTTCGGGATCGGCCGCGGCTGGGAACGCCCCACCGAGAGCGACGGCCGCCAGCGCGGTGGTCAGCAGAATCCGGTGCAACATTTCACTACTTTACGTCCAGAGTCCCTCAGACCGAACCCACCGCGTCCTAAGACCGCAATCGGTCCCGCCCGTGCCCACAGCCTCGGGCCCGCTAGAGCGGGAAGACCTGGCCGTCCCTGGCGATGGTCGTAGTTCCGGAGAAGTTCTTCCTGATCTCGCCCAGCCATTGCGAGTCCGGCAGGTTCGGCGGGTCGTAGTGGCTCACGATCAGCTGCCCGGGCTTGACCGCGGCGGCCACCTCGCCCACCTGCAATGCCGAGGTGTGCGAATTCGGCAGGTAATTCGGCGGGAACTTGTTGTTGTAGAAGGCCGTGTCGAGACTGAACACCGCCTCGTGCACCAGGACGTCGGTGCCCTGCGCCAGCGCGATCACATTGTCAGACTTGGTCGTATCGCCCGAGAACGTGACCGAGACGCCTGCCTGCTTCAGGTCGAAACGAAACGCGAACGCCGGATAGACGTCGTAATGCGGTACCAATATCGCTGTGACGCTGACGTTCTCGTCGGACATCACCGGGAATGGGTCCATCCTCGGTGCGCGATTCAGGTAGTCAGACCCCGGCGGAACCGCGATCTCGATCGGGTCGATCAGGGTCTGGACGTCGCGTTGACCGGTGTTCCGGATGAAGATATTGCTGGTGTAAGCGAAAGCCTGCGTCAGCGCCGCGGTAGTTGCGGCCAGCCCCGGCGTCGGACTGTCGGGATCAATCGTCGGGGGATTGCCATCGCCCACCTCACTCGGGGGCAATCCGCCGGCCGGACCGGGGCCGTAGACCCGCACTGGCGCGCGGTTGAACGCCGCCGAGGAACCACCGGAGACGAAAAAGCTGAAGTAGTCCACGATGTGGTCGGTGTGCAGGTGCGTGATGAACATCGACTTGATATCGCTGAATTTCAGCCCGGCATTGGTGAAGCCGTTCAACGAGCCCAGGCCGCAATCGATCACGTACAGGTCGTTGCCGATCTTCAGTGTCGACGAGATCCCGACCTTGCCAGGAATCGGCGGCGGCCCCGCTTGCACTCCCACCGTGATCAGGGCGACGTCGGGCAGGTTCGGCGCCGGTGTCTGGGGCAGCTGCGCGGCACTGGTTCCCGTTGCCGCACCCAGCAGGCCGGCGCCGAGCACCGTCGATCCGGCGGCCACCAGTGCGGCCCGTCGTGAGATCTCGCCGGTCTCGTGCGCACTTCCGCAGCCGCAGCCTCCAGGCATGCCGCTCACCCTAGTGCAGCGATCTCAGGCTAATTCGCCTTCATGATTCGCTCTGACACCGTGAGCATCATTTTTCTCGGCGTGTAGCGATAGGCACTGGCGAGCACCGCATTCTTCAGCCCTGAGACAACCGTCGGCGTTGACTTGTCAATGGCGGCCATCGCAGTGTCGACGACCTGCTGTGAGGTCTGCCGGCCGCTGGTCAGGAACTCCTCGCCGGTACGCGCGAAGAACTCCGTCTCGGTGGCACCCGGGCACAGCGCGAACACCCGCACTCCGGTGGACTTCGTCTCCTGCCACAGCGCCTCGGTGAAGGACAATACGAATGCCTTGGTGGCGCCGTAGACGGCCATACTCGGGGTGGGCTGAAAGGCCGCTGTCGAGGCGACGTTGATCACCAGTCCGCGGCCGGCCTTCGTCATCGCCGGCAGGAACAACCCGGTGAGTTCGACCAGCGTCACGCAGTTCAACTGGATCTGCGCGGAGTTCTCCTCGACACCCTGCGTGACGAAGTCGCCGTGCAGGCCGACGCCGGCGTTGTTGATGAGGATGTCGATCCTGCGGCCGAGAGCACCGACCTTGGCTGCCAATTCGGCCGCCGAACCGGGTACCGACAGATCGGCGGTGACGATGTCGACGGTCAGCCCGGGGTGCTGTTCGAGCAGCCGGGCGCGCAACGCCGCCAGCTTGTCCTCGCGCCGGGCGACGAGGACCAAATTGGCCTTGCGCTTGGCGAACGCGACGGCGAAATCCTCGCCGATGCCGCCACTGGAACCGGTGATCAGCGCGGTCTGGTTCTCGAAGTTCATGAACACTCCTGGGGCATGGGGACGACACGTTCGGCGACGCGATGTTGACAACGTGAACTTTACCCATAGAGTTCACACTGTCAACATGAAGGGTGTGACGGTGCCGAAGAACGCCTACCACCACGGGGATCTGCGCAACGCATTGGTCCTCACGGCCGTGCACCTTATCGAGGACGACGGACTCGCAGAGTTCAGTCTTCGCGCCGCCGCCCGCGAGGTCGGAGTCTCAGCCAACGCCGCCTACCGGCACTTCAGCGACAAGTCCGACCTGTTGA
>CAMCWJ010000253.1 GCA_945882475.1 Bifidobacterium breve | reverse complement strand
GCGGGCATCGTGGTGGCCACCACGAGTTACCTGTTCGCCGAGTTCGCCCTGCGTCCGGTCGCGGCCCAGGCACTGGCTGCCGGGCCCCCGCCGCACCGCCTGGCGCCGGGCATCATGGGACGGACCCTGACGGTCTGGCTACTGGGATCGGGAGTGCCGGTGCTCGGCATCGGCCTGGTCGCGCTGTTCGCCCTGCTGCTGGGCAACCTGACCCAACGCCAATTGCAGATCGCCGTCATCATCTCGGCCGCCGTGAGTCTGCTGGTCGGATTCTTGTTGATGTGGATTCTGGCCTGGCTCACCTCGACTCCGGTCCGGGTGGTGCAGGCTGCCCTTAAGCGCGTGGAGGACGGCGATCTCGACACCAGCGTGGTGGTGTTCGACGGCACCGAACTCGGCGAGTTGCAGCGCGGTTTCAACTCGATGGTCGCGGGCCTGCGCGAGCGCGAGCAGGTGCGCGACCTGTTCGGCCGTCACGTCGGCCGGGAGGTCGCGGCTGCGGCTGAACAGAAGCAACCAACGCTGGGCGGCGAAGAGCGCCACGTCGCAGTCATTTTCGTCGACGTCGTCGGATCAACCGGACTGGTCACCACCCGAGGACCCCAAGAGGTCGTCGAGTTGCTCAACCGATTCTTCTCGGTCATCGTTGACGAGGTCGACCGCCACCACGGCATGGTCAACAAGTTCGAGGGTGATGCCTGCCTGGCGGTGTTCGGGGCGCCGGTGCAGATCGACAATCCAGAGGACGAGGCGCTGGCCGCGGCCCGGGCGATCGCCGGCCGGATGAGGCGGGAGGTGCCCGAGTGTCCGGCACGGATCGGTGTGGCCGCGGGACAGGTGGTGGCCGGAAACGTCGGCGCCAAAGAGCGATTCGAGTACACCGTGATCGGCGAGCCGGTGAACGAGGCCGCCCGGCTCAGTGAACTGGCCCGGGCTGAGCCGAGTCGGGCACTCGCCTCGGCGACAACCCTGGCGGCCGCATCGGAACGGGAGCAGCGATTCTGGCGCCTCGGAAAGCCGGTCCGCCTACGCGGGTACGACGATCGCCTGCCGATCGCGGCCCTGCGCGGTGGTGGCTGAGTCGCTAGCGAATCAGGTTGTCCCGCAGCCATTCCCGAGCCGCGGCGAGCGCATCTTCGATGCTGGTAAAGACGAATTCGTCGAATCCCCGGTCGGGCAGGATGACCGCCGCGTCCGGGTCGACCAGATAGGCCTGTTTGCCAGCGGCTCGCAGGGTGGTGCTCATATCGGCCAGCAATGCCCGGGCGGGATCGTCGATGGTGTCGACCCGGGTGACGTCGAGGATCGCCACCGCGAACTGGTCGCGTTCCCGATCACCGGTCCGCAGCACCTTCTCCGCACCGGCGAACATCAGATCCCCGTGCATCTCGTAGACCCGCACGCCATCCATCGCGTCGTAGACCGCGCGGATGGTGGCCCGCGACTGCCGGCCGACGCTCAGGAAGTGCAGCCCGAGTCGCTCAGAGAGGCTGCGGCACACCAGGACTCCGCGCACGCTGTTACCCCGGTCGTCGAGCAGCGGCGAGTACACACCGATACCGAGCTGGCCCGGCAGCACGGCGAGGATCCCGCCGCCGACCCCGCTCTTGGCTGGTAGGCCGACCGCACTCACCCAGTCACCCGCCGCGTTGTACATCCCACAGGTGACCATCACGCTCAGGGTGCGCTGCACCACCTTGGTTCCGGTGACCCGCCTGCCGGTCTGCGGGCTGATCCCGCCGCGGGCCAGGGTGGCGCCCATCCGCGCCAGGTCCACACTCGTCACGCGCAGCGAACACTGCCGGAAGTACACGTCGAGCACGTCTTCGGGATCGTCGAACACCCCGAAACTGGTCAGCATGTAGGCGATCGCCCAGTTGCGGTTTCCGGTGGCCTTCTCCGAGCGATACACATCCTCGTCGAGTTCCAGTTGCCTTCCCGCGCAGGCCGAATAGAAGTCCTGGATCCTCGCGAACCGCTCATCAGGGTTGGCACCCGGTATCAGCGACACCGCGGCGATGGCGCCGGCGTTGATCATCGGATTCTTCGGAATCTTGGTCACCGGGTCGACGCTGATCTCGTTGAACGCGTCCCCGGAAGGCTCAATTCCGATCTTGGCATCGACGGCGTCCTGGCCGGCGAGATCCAGGGCAAGCGCGTAGGTGAACGGCTTTGAGATCGACTGGATCGTGAACTCGCGCCGCGCATCACCGGATTCGTAGAGGTAGCCATCCGAGGCCGACAACGTCAACCCGAAACCGCTGGGGTCGACCTCGGTGAGCTCGGGGATGTAGTTCGCAAGCGCGCCGTCGGTCACACCGGAGTACTCGGCCACCAACTGGTCGAGGTAGCGCTGCACCAGTTGCTCGGGCACCGTGGGATCCTATCGGCACCGCCGACGACGATGTCGGTTTTCCGCTAGTGCTGCCGCTGCGGGCGTGCGACGCTGCAGGGGTGTACCAGGATTTCGACCGCTGCTACCGGGCTGTCCAATCCCGGGATGCCCGGTTCGACGGCTGGTTCGTCACCGCCGTGCGAACCACCGGAATCTATTGCCGACCCAGTTGCCCGGTACGGCTGCCACTGGCCCGCAACGTGGCGTTCCACCCAACCGCCGCCGCCGCCCAACGGGCCGGCTTCCGGGCCTGCAAGCGTTGCCGTCCGGACGCCTCGCCGGGATCGCCGGAGTGGAATGTCCGCGGGGATGCCGTTGCCCGTGCGATGCGCCTGATCGCCGACGGAGCGGTGGATCGCGAAGGGGTCACCGGCCTGGCGGCTCGGGTCGGATACACGCAGCGCCAATTGGAGCGCATGCTGGCCGCGGAGGTCGGTGCCGGACCGCTGGCGCTGGCCCGGGCCCAGCGGGTGCAGACAGCCCGGGTGTTGATCGAGACCACCGATCTGCCGTTCAGCGACATCGCCTTCGCGGCAGGCTTCTCGAGCATTCGACAGTTCAACGACACTGTCCGATCGGCCTGTGATTGCACGCCAACAGTGCTGCGGCATAAATCAACTCAGCGACATGCTTCGGATCTGCTGCCCGGCGGCCAAACACTGATGCTGCGCCTACCAGTACGGACGCCGTTCGCCTACGAGGGCGTATTCGGCCACCTCGCGGCCACTGCGGTACCCGGTTGCGAAGAGGTGCGCGACGGAATCTTCAGGCGCACCCTGCGGCTCACCAGGGGTAACGGGATGGTCAGCCTGACACCGCAACCTGACCACGTCAGGTGCGTACTGGTTCTGGAGAACGTGCGCGACCTAGCCACCGCGATCGCCCGGTGCCGCCGGTTGCTGGACTTGGATGCAGACCCCGATGCGGTGATCGACGCATTGGGCAGCGACGCCGACCTGCGTGCGGTGGTCTCCAAGGCCCCCGGCCAGCGAATTCCCCGCACCGTCGACGAGCACGAGATGGCAGTGCGCACAGTCCTCGGTCAGCAGGTATCCACCAAGGCAGCCCGTACCCACGCCGGGCGACTGGTGAGCGCCTACGGCAGCCCGGTAAGCGACCCGACGGGCGGCCTCACCCACACCTTCCCGTCGGTCGGGCAACTGGCCGAGATCGATCCGGCGCACCTGGCGGTTCCCGGCGTCCGGCGTAAGTCGCTGGCCGCGCTCATCTCTGGCTTGATCAGCGGCGATGTCTCTCTCGACACCGGATGCGATTGGGATCGGGCGCGCCGGCACCTGCTGGCACTACCGGGGATCGGGCCATGGACGACGGAGATCGTGGCCATGCGGGCACTGGGCGACCCGGATGCCTTCCCCGCAACCGACCTGGGGGTTCGGCTGGCGGCTGAGCGACTGGGCTTGGCCACCGATCCCCGGGGTCTGACCACCCACAGCGCCCGCTGGCGACCGTGGCGTTCGTATGCGGTTCAGCATCTCTGGACAACCTTGGACCATGCGGTCAATCACTGGCCACCGAAGGAGTCGATGTCATGACTACGCTGCGCTACCGGACCATCGACAGCCCGATCGGACCGCTGACCTTGGCCGGCAGAGGTTCAACGTTGATGCACCTGCGCATGGTCAACCAAGCCCACGAGCCTGATCGGGCGGGCTGGGAGCCCGCCGCCGACCCGGATGCGTTCGCCGATGTCGTCGCACAACTTAACGGCTATTTCGCCGGCACGCTGACCACATTCGAGGTTGATATGGAGTCCGACGGCACCGAGTTCCAGCGACGGGTGTGGGCCGCATTGCAGACCATTCCCTACGGCGAGACGCGATCGTACGGCCAGATCGCCGAACAAATCGGTTCGCCGGCCGCGTCACGCGCCGTCGGAATGGCCAATGGCCGTAATCCGATCAGCATTATCGTGCCGTGCCACCGCGTTATCGGATCTTCGGGAGGATTGACCGGATATGGCGGTGGAATTGAACGGAAGCGCGCACTTCTCGAATTGGAGTTAAGTACAAAGTCGATGACGCCGGCATTATTCGACTAAACATCCGACGCA
>CAMCWJ010000252.1 GCA_945882475.1 Bifidobacterium breve | reverse complement strand
CGCCCCGAGCCAGCGCATGCAATGGGTGAGTCGAGCCGGAGCAAGACGCATCTGGGCGTACCGGAGCGCCTGTCCCACCTCGCCGAGAACGGCCGAGGCGGGTAGACGCAAGTCGTTGAACCGGACCACCCCGTGCCCCTGCACGTAGTTGCGATCCATGGTGTCCATCACCCGTTCGAGTTCGATGCCCGGCGTCTGGCCGTCGCACAGGAACAGAGTCGGGCCGTGTCCGCCGTGCTCGTTGGGCGCCACCCGGGCCATGATGATCCACGTCCTGGCGCCGTCGGCTCCGGTGATCAGCCATTTGCGGCCGTTGATCACGTACTCGCCGCCGTCCGGACCGGATTGGTAGATGGCTTCGGTTTTCAATTGATCGGGATCTGAACCTGCGCCGCCGGGTTCGGTCATCGCGAACACCGATCGCTGCCGGCCGTCGATCACCGGCACCAGGAATTCCTCGGCCTGCTCAGTGTTGGCGATCTTGGACAGGATGAACATGTTCCCCTCATCGGGCGCGGCACAGTTCAGTGCCACCGGCCCGAGCGTGGACCACCCCGCGGCCTCGAACAGCACCGCCTGTTCGCAATGCGAGGGCTCCCACCCACCGAACCGGGCCGGCGCCTGGAACGTCAACAGCCCGGCCTCCCGGGCCAGCCCGACGAGTTCGGTGCGCAACTCCTCGTTGGGTCCGTGCCGGGTCAGGCGCGGATCGCGCTCAAACGGCACGATCTTCTCGGTGACGAAGGCGCGGATCTGATCGCCCCGCGCCGCCACGTCAGCCGGTATCTCGAAGTCGATCATCAGTTCTCCTCCATGATCGTTAGTGCACGATCGAAAAGCCGCACGGTTGCGGTGTGCAGTGTGTCACCGATCTCCCGCGGCGCCAGGCCCGCTGCCGCGCGGGCGTTGGTGCCCTCCAGGATGATGCCGAGCTTGAAGCAGGCCAGCACCGCGTACCAGTTGATGTTCGACAGATCCCGATCGGTATTGCGCCCGTAGTGCTCAACCAGTTCCGCAGGGGTGGCCAAACCGCCGGCAGTCATGAACTCATTGGGCAGCACCGGTTCGAGGCCGGGCCGATACCAGGTCGCCAGCATCCAGCCGAGGTCGAGCAGTGGATCGCCGATCGTGCACATCTCCCAGTCCACGATCGCCGCCACGTCGGGGCCGTGCGGGGCGAACATGACATTGGCCGCGTGGTAGTCGCCGTGCATGATGCCGGGGGTGAACGTCGACGGCTGACGTTCGCGCAGCCAGGTGGCGACGGCGTCGACGTCACCGATGTCCGGGCCGGGGTAATTGTCGAACTTGGAGTAGGACTCAAGTTCGGAGAACCACCGTGGCACTTGGCGTTCCAGGAACCCATCCGGTTTGCCGAAGTCGGCCAAACCTACCGCCACGTGGTCGACGGCGCCGAGCCTGGCAGCGGCACCGGCCATCGACAGGCCCATCGCGTGGCGGATATCGGAGTCGGTGGCATGCGGCACGGGCAACCCCGCTCCGGCATTGAATCCATTGACCGGTTCCATGAGATAGAAAACAGCGTCACCGAGTACCGAGGTGTCTTCGCAGACCGCGATCAACGCGGCGTGGGGTACATCGGTATCGGCCAGTGCCCGCAGCACCCGAGTCTCGCGCAGTATCACCGAGTTGCTGACCGGCCGCAGGTGCAGCGGACCGCGTCGTAATACGTACTCGCGTCCGGATCTGGTGAACCGCAACATGATGTTCTGGGTTCCGCCGGTGATTGCCGAAACATCATCGATCGGGCCGTCCCCGAGGCCCCGCAGCGACATCCACGCCGCCACCGCGGTCAGATCTGGGGCAGGGGCGTCCACGCAGGTGAAACTACCTTAGGGCGCTGTGCCGATGGCCTTCGCCCACGGCGTCCGGACGTCAATGGTGTGGAAGACGCTCCAGCCGACCAACGTTCCCAGCGCGATAGCGGCGATCGCGGCACCGGCCGCGCCCATGGTGGCTACATCGGCGTTGCCACCGGTGGCCGCCTGGCTCACCGACATGAAACTCATCGCCCCGGGTACCAGCGACCAGAACGCCGTCAGCAACATCACCACCGCCGGCGGCGAGGTCTTGATCCGGGAGGCCAGCATCGCGAACACCACCGCCAGGACTGCGCCGACGAACCCGGCGTGCGCCGGGGACAGGAAAGTCTCACCCAATTTCTGGCCAAGGATGGCCACGGCGATCGCGGCCATCAACCAGAACAGCGAACCCGGCGGCGCTGAGAGGTAGACCGACAGCCCGATGGCGACGACCACGATCGACACGTACAGCGACCACGCGCCCATCTGGGCCGACGGCGCCTGGGGAGCAATCTCGGTGCCGGCGATGTGCATGCCCAGAATCACACCGAACACCAATAGCGCCAACTGGGATATGCCATACATCAAACGGCTGGAGCCGGAGATGATCTGAGAGTCGGCCAGTTCCATGGCTCCGGTGGTCAGCGACATACCGGGCAGGGTTGCCACCAGTGCGGGGCTGATCACCCGCAGCAGGCCGTCGTGGGCGGTGTCGGCGACGAACCAGGTGGCCAGCAGCGTTACCACCAAAGCCGACAACGTGGGCAGGATCGGTGTCAGCGATGGGTACGGTGCGCCGAAGGAAACGATCGTCCCGACCACAAGTCCGAGGAACAGATACCCCGGCAACGCAGCCCAGGTGGGGTTGATCATGATGCCGAAACCCAGTGTGGTGACGGCATATCCGAGCGCAGTTGCACCGCGGCCGTAGCGGGCCGGCAGGGCGCGTGCCGCTTCGACGGCCTTGACGGCGTCGGTGGGAGTGATCGCGCCCGCCTCCGCCAGGCTGGCGATGTCGTCGATGCGTCCCGCCGCGTCGAGTTGTAGCGACGAATGGGTGGAGCCGTCGATCTCGTAGGCCGCATCCCCGATTTGGATCATGAGCACCGTCGGCAGCACCACCAACCGCACCGGTTGGGTGGTGTACTTCGCGGCGATTGCCTCCAATCGGCCCTGCACGATCGGAATCGGCTGTGCCACCTCCGAAAGTGCGACGCCGATCTCGCGCATCATCGCCGCGATCTCAATTGCCGGGTAGGTATCCGGGGGCGCCAGCGACGAGGGTGGGGTCTTGCGTAAAGCGTCGGCGATCGCTTTCCGCCGTGCATGTCGGGCGTCGCTCGTCATGGTTCCAATTGTGGCGTGGATTGCGGCTGTTGCCGATTTTTCTGCCAGGGCCAGTACCCGGTGACCTCGAGTTCAAGCGAGAAGCTCAGGAAGGTTCGGATCAGGACGATCCCGGCCAGCACCGCCACACTGCGGGCGTCCGGGGTGACGGCGACGGTGCGGATGATGTCGGCGGCGACCAGGAACTCCAGTCCCAGCAGGATCGAGCGCCCGAGTTGCTGACGGAACACTCGGTAGACGTCACCGGTCTTTCGGCGCAGTCGCGGGACCGCACCCGCGGCCGAGATCAACGCCCCGACGGCGATCACGGCGACACCGACAGCGTCGATGGTCTTGCCGACCGTCTCGATGACCTCATAGAAGCTCACCGGATGGATTCTAGGGGCCGGGAACGTTTCACAGCCGGCGCACAGCGATCGCATAGGAAGGGCCGTGCGAACGCGCCCATACTGGTCCGATGACCTCAGACGCGCCATCCCGCGCACCGGGGCGTGTCCCGATGTTGCGCGCTGACGGCAGCCCGGTCACCATCCTCGTCGTCGACGACGAGGCGGTGCTCGCCGAAATGATCTCGATGGCGCTGCGCTACGAGGGCTGGACCGTCAACACCGCGGGCGATGGCGCCGCGGCGATCGCCGCAGCCCGGAGGGATCGCCCCGACGCCGTGGTGCTCGACGTGATGCTGCCCGACATGAGCGGTCTGGATGTGTTGAGCAAGCTGCGGGAGAACAACCCCGGGCTGCCGGTGTTACTGCTGACCGCGAAGGACGCCGTCGAAGATCGCATCGCCGGCCTGAGCGCCGGTGGCGACGACTATGTAACCAAGCCGTTCTCGATCGAGGAGGTGGTGTTGCGGCTGCGGGGCCTGTTGCGCCGCACCGGTATCAGCGTGGTGGGCACCAGCGCACAGATTGTCGTCGGCGATCTGGTGCTCGACGAGGACAGTCATGAAGTCACCCGCGCCGGAGATCTGCTCTCCTTGACCGCCACCGAGTTCGAGCTGTTGCGGTTCCTGATGCACAACCCCAGGCGGGTGCTGTCTAAGGCGCAGATCCTCGACCGGGTCTGGAGCTATGACTTCGGGGGCCGTTCCAACATCGTCGAGCTCTACATTTCCTATCTGCGCAAGAAGATCGATAGCGGGCGGGAACCAATGATCCACACGCTGCGCGGCGCCGGGTATGTCCTCAAGCCTGCGTCCTAGTTTCCGCATGGGCGGGAGCGTGGCTCGGCGATCAGCGTGGTCGCTGCGCGCGCGACTGCTCGCCGGGCAGCTCGCGCTGCTGACCGGCGTCTGCGTCGGGATCGCCGCGGCG
>CAMCWJ010000251.1 GCA_945882475.1 Bifidobacterium breve | reverse complement strand
CATCGTCTTTCCGCTCACCTACATCATCGGAGACGTCCTCGCCGAGGTGTATGGATTCCGGGCGACCAGACGCGCGATCATCCTCGGGTTCGTCATGAACGCGATTGCGGCGCTGGTGTTCTGGGTGACGGTCTACCTGCCGGCTGCGGACTTCTACCCGAATCAGGAGCACCTCGCCAACGTGGTGGGCGCCTACACCCAGTTGATCGTGGCGGGGCTGGCCGGGTTCATCGTCGGGCAGACCATCAACGCCTGGACCGTCGTCAAGATCAAGGAACGCACCCGGGAGAAGCACCTGTGGGCCCGGCTGGTCGGATCCACCTTCGCCGGCCAACTCGGCGACACCCTGGTGTTCTGCAGCATCGCCGCGGGTGCGATCGGGATCACCACCTTCGGCGACTTCGCCACCTACGCCGCGCTCGGCTGGATCTACAAGACTGCTGTCGAAGTCATCATGCTGCCGATCACCTACCGGGTGATCGCTTACATCAAACGCCACGAACCCACCTACACCGCGCTGGTGTGATGAACGCGGCCGCGATTCTCGACTACGGCGATCGGGCGCTGCTGCTCGAATGCGGTTCCACCGACGAGGTTCTGACCCTCGCGGCCACTCTGCGCGACGAGTACATGCCGGGCGTGGTCGAGATCGTCCCCGGTGCGCGCACTCTGCTGGTGACTCTCGCCGGGCCCAACTGGCGGGGCGCCGTCCGGACCCGACTGGCCGGATTGGACATCCCGCCGCCGTCGGTGCCGACGGCCGAAGGATCACGCGTGGTGATCGACGTCGTTTACGACGGCGCCGATCTCAACGAGGTGGCACAGATGCTCGGGATGGATGCGGCGCACGTCGTCGCAGCCCATACCGAGACGCCGTGGCGGGTCGGATTCGGCGGATTCGCACCGGGTTTCGCCTACCTCGTCGACGGCGACAGACGGCTGAACGTTCCCCGCCGGGCCGAGCCGCGAACCCGGGTGCCGGCCGGGTCGGTCGCACTGGCCGGCGAGTTCAGCGGCATCTACCCGCGCGAGTC
Source organism: Bifidobacterium breve (assembly GCA_945882475.1). Classification (GTDB taxonomy): domain Bacteria; phylum Actinomycetota; class Actinomycetes; order Mycobacteriales; family Mycobacteriaceae; genus Mycobacterium. The sequence continues at coordinate 3,453 of CAMCWJ010000251.1, read as the reverse complement.
ACCTGGCGGGTGGCAGTTGATCGGACGGACCGCGGCACACCTGTGGAACCCCGACCGTCCGCGGCCGGCACTGCTGGTGCCGGGCATGTGGGTGCAGTTCCGCGCCGTGGACACGATATGACCGAACTGCTGGTGCTCAAGACCGGGCCGCTGGCACTGCTGGAAGACCTGGGTCGGCCCGGGTACGCCGATGTCGGGGTCACCCCCTCCGGTGCGGCCGACCGGTCCTCGCACCGGTTGGCCAACCGGTTGTTGGCCAACCCTGACGACCACGCCACCATCGAGACGATGGGCGGGCTCACAGTCCGGGTCAGTGGCGGTGACGTAGACATCGCGGTCACCGGCGCCGACTCCGAACCGAACGTGGACGGAAAACCTTTCGGCACCAACTGCATTCACCGGGTGCGCGACGGTCAGGTGGTGTCGCTCGGCATGCCCCGGTCCGGTCTGCGAACCTACTTCGGCGTGCGCGGCGGATTCGCGACCCACCAGGTCTTGGGCTCGCGCAGCTACGACACGCTGTCCGGGATCGGTCCGGCGCCGCTGAGCCCCGGCGACGTTCTGGGCATCGGCGTCCCCGCCGATCGCTACCCCGAACTCGAGCAGGCCCCGGTGGCTCCGATCCCCGGTGGCCCGGTGGGGCTGCGGGTAATTCGGGGGCCCCGCGATGACTGGTTCGCCGAACCCGATGCGTTGACCCGCACCGAGTGGGCTGTCTCCGAACACAGCGACCGGGTGGGGCTGCGACTGGTGGGCCCCGCGCTCGTGCACCGGTGGCCCGGACGTCAACTTCCCAGCGAGGGCGCGACTCGGGGCGCGATCCAGGTGCCGCCAAGTGGGCAGCCGGTGATCCTGGGCGCAGACCATCCCGTCACTGGCGGCTACCCCGTGATCGGCGTGGTCATCGACGTCGACACCGACAGGGTCGCGCAGCTCCGACCGGGCCAGCCCGTCCGGCTGCAGTGGGTCGGGTAGCGCCGCTAGCATCAGAGGCAATAGTGTGATTCCTGCCACGTCCGAGGAGATCCGTTGTCCAAAGCCACCGAACTCGCCGAACTGCACCACCACATCGGGAATCTGCGGCGGTGCGTGACCTCCCTGGGGCACCTGTATGGGGACGCCCCGGCCATGCGACGGGTCGCCATCGACATCGAACGGATCCTGCACGACCTCGAACTTCTCGACATGGATGCCGGTGAATTGGAATTCTCCACCCACACGGCGGTCGGGTCAGGAGAGAAGATCCCGGTTCCCGACACCCCTTACGACAGGGAATTCTGGCGCGACGTCGACGACGAGGGTGTCGGCGGCCACAACCGCCGCTGAAAACACCACCGCCGCGCAAATCGTGCGCGCGCACCGACCCTGGTCACATCGAGGGCCGTGAACTGGGTATCCTTCCAGCAAGCTGACCCGAAGGGGACCCTTGCAGATGAGCGCACCCACCGCGAACCGACGTGGCACCGGCGTCTTCTCGCCCGGCCGGGCCGAGATCGCACAGAAGACGTTGCGGACTGACAACTGGTGGAAGTCCCCCATTCTGACCAACCTTGGCTTCGCCGTGTTCGTCATCTACGCGACGGTGCGGGCATTCCAGAGGGACCACTTCTTCGTCGAGAAGTACCACTACCTGACGCCGTTCTACTCGCCCTGCATGAGCGTCAAATGCGGTGAGGCCAGCGATTTCTGGCCCCAGATCCTTCCCGGCACCGGCCTGCTGTCGTACCTGCCCTATGCCTTGTTCTCACTGCCATTCCTGCTGCTGTTCCGGTTGACCTGCTACTACTACCGCGGCGCCTACTACCGTTCGGTCTGGCAGTCGCCCACCGCGTGTGGCGTCGCCGAACCGCACGCGACGTACACGGGGGAAACGCGATTCCCGCTGATCATGCAGAACCTGCACCGGTACTTCTTCTATATCGCCGCCATCCTGTCGGTGATCAACACCATCGACGCCGTCAAGGCCATGCACTCTCCGACGGGATTCGGGTTCGGCCTCGGCAACATCATCCTGTGGGTCAACGTCATCCTGCTGTGGGTGTACACGGTGTCGTGCCACTCCTGCCGGCACGTCGTGGGCGGGCGCCTCAAGCACTTCTCCAAGCACCCGGTGCGCTACAAGTTGTGGACCGAGGTCAGCAAGCTGAACGTTCATCACAAGAAGTTCGCCTGGATCACCCTGGGCACCCTGATATTCACCGACTTCTACATCATGCTGGTGGCCAGCGGTGCCATCTCTGACCTGAGATTCATTGGCTGACTAGGGATTTCCCCTACTGATTGCTGAAGCGAGGCCCTGATGGTTGAGATTGAACGGCATTCCTACGACGTCGTCGTGATCGGCGCGGGTGGCTCTGGACTGCGTGCGGTCATCGAAGCTCGCCAACGCGGGCTTCGGGTCGCCGTGGTCACCAAGTCGTTGTTCGGCAAGGCCCACACCGTGATGGCCGAGGGCGGTTGCGCCGCGGCGATGGGCAACGCCAACTCCAAGGACAGCTGGCAGGTGCACTTCGCCGACACCATGCGTGGCGGCAAGTTCCTCAACAACTGGCGGATGGCCGAGTTGCACGCGCAGGAGTCCGCCGAACGGGTCTGGGAACTCGAGACCTACGGCGCGCTGTTCGACCGGACCAAGGACGGCCGGATCAGCCAGCGCAACTTCGGTGGCCACACCTACCCTCGGCTGGCTCACGTCGGTGACCGCACCGGCCTGGAGATCATCCGCACCCTGCAGCAGAAGATCGTCTCGCTGCAGCAGGAGGACAAGGCCGAACTCGGCGACTATGACGCGCGCATCAAAGTGTTCGCCGAGTGCTCGGTCACTGAATTGATCAAGGACGGCGACGCGATCGCCGGCGCCTTCGGCTACTGGCGGGAAACCGGCAAGTTCGTGGTGTTCGAGGCACCCGCGGTGGTGCTCGCTACCGGCGGCATCGGCAAATCGTTCAAGGTGTCGTCGAACTCCTGGGAGTACAGCGGCGACGGACACGCCCTGGCATTGCGCGCAGGTTCGTCGCTGATCAACATGGAGTTCATCCAGTTCCACCCCACCGGCATGGTGTGGCCGCTCTCGGTCAAGGGCATCCTGGTCACCGAGGGCGTGCGCGGCGACGGCGGAGTGCTGAAGAACTCCGAGGGCAAGCGGTTCATGTTCAACTACATCCCGCCGGTGTTCAAGGGCCAGTACGCCGAAACCGAAGCCGAGGCCGACCAGTGGCTCAAGGACAACGACTCCGCGCGCCGCACCCCTGACCTGCTGCCGCGCGACGAGGTCTCCCGGGCCATCAACGCCGAGGTGAAGGCAGGCCGCGGCAGCCCACACGGTGGCGTCTACCTCGATATCGCCTCGCGTATGACGCCCGAGGAGATCAAAAAGCGACTGCCCTCGATGTATCACCAGTTCCTGGAGTTGGCCGAGGTCGACATCACCAAGGACGAGATGGAGGTCGGCCC
>CAMCWJ010000250.1 GCA_945882475.1 Bifidobacterium breve | reverse complement strand
CCGCCGAGTCAATACGGCGCCGGTTTTCCCCCGCCGCCGCCGGCCGGTTACCTGCCTGCCGATCCCTACGGCGTCCCCGGCGGTTACCCGTCGACGCCGCCAGCCACGTGGGGTGGACGCCCCGGCACTCTGGGCATCCGGTGGGGCGCGCGGATCATCGACGGCCTGCTGGTGGGTCTCGTCGCGGGTCTGCTGGCAACGCTGTTCAATTCGGGCACCAGCATCATGGTCACCGGGATCTTCACCGGCCTGCTGATGTTCGTCTATTTCGTCGCCTTTGAGGTGACCCAGGGCCGCACCCTCGGCAAGCGACTGCTGGGCCTGAGCGTCCGCGGCCCGGGCGGTGCGCCCAAGCCCACGCTGCAGCAATCGGCGATTCGCAACGCCTTCACGGTGCTGCCGGTCCTGCCGTTCCTCGGTGGCTTCCTGGGTGTCGTCGCGATGATCGTGATCGCGGTGACCATCAACAGCAGTCCGACCAAGCAGGGCAAGCACGACGAGATGGCCGGCGGCACCCAGGTCGTCAAGGACTAGGTCACGACACCTAGGCCGTCGAAACCGGCCGGCTCTGGTTGCGGTTCCACTCCAGCCAGCCGACCCCGCGTCGGCCGTCGGCGGTGTGCACCGTCGCCCACGCCCGGGCGAAGTTGCTGACTCGGCCGTCGGGTGCGATAAGGCGGACCGGGCCGTGGCCCTGCACGTCGATCGTCGCGGTGACGGGACCGGGCTCGAACGTCAGCGTTGTCGTCAGGGGTAATCCGTTGTCCGCCAACGTCGCTTCGGCGGTCACTGAACTGGCCTCGGTCACCTCACCCGCACGTTGCACATAGCCAACGCTGACCGGCGCCATCTCCGGGATGCGCAGATCCACCCCGTGCAGATGGGTGCCGTCATCGAGATGCAGCGCACTCCACACCCAGTCCATGCTCCACCAGTCGCGCACGCCGTGCGAATGGTCGCGCTGTCCCGGGACCGCCCGGATCTCGTGGCTGCGCCCGTCGATTGTGATGGTTCCGGTTACCGCACAGGGGATTTCGTAGCGGGTGGTGATCCGGTAGGCGTACGGCACCCCGGTTGTGGCCCAGGTGAGATCCATGCTTAGCCGAACCGGTCGGCCCGACTCACCGCGCAGCAGTGCCGAGGGATCGTCGTAGGCCTGCGCGTCTCCGGCGACCTCGACCCGGTAGGTCTGCAACGGAACCGTGGCGCCGTGTCGCAATTCGACGCCGTGCCCGGACACCACAGCGGGATCGTGCGGCAGTGGGGCCTCGAAATCCAGCAGTGCCACCGTTGACATGCCGGGTCCGCACACCAGCGCGTTGATCCAGGCGAGGTTCTGGTTGGGAATCAGCCCCAGCCGGATCCATCCGCCGATCTCCTGCTCGGCATCAGCGAAGTCCCAGTACCAACTCTCGTTCCACAGCGGCTCGTCACCGGGAGGGTGCGCCGCCTCATCGACCGGATCTGGTTGCAGCGCAGGGGTTGTCGCTGCGCCAGGCAGCACGTCGAGCGCCCCGGTGTCCAACACATGGCTGCTGTGACGGTCCAGCATGGTCAGGAACATCTGATCACCGCGGTCGGTGCGCTCCACCAGCATCGAGGACACGATCGCCATCATCACCCCGAAGAAACTCTGCCGCCGCACGCCCTCGCGCACCTCGTCGAGGGTCAGGGCCGGGTTCGGGCCCAGGCCGTCGTGATAGGCCCGCAGCAGTTCGCCGTAGTGGGCTCGGCGATCCTCGGTTCCCAGCGCGCACCCCAGGAAGTAGGCCACGTCGGTCATGGCGGGGCCCCAGGTGACGGTCTGCCAGTCCACCACCGTCAGGTCGCGCAACGAACCGGGCCGGCCGAACAACATGTTGTCCAGTCGGTAGTCGCCGTGCACCAGGCCCTTAACCCGGCCGGATTCCGCAGCCACGTGCGCATCGAAGTTGTCCACCAGGTGTCGGCAGACCACCTGCTGCTCGGCGGTGATCGCCTCGCCGTAGCGATCGGCGAAACCGGCGTACAACGCGGTGATCAATTCCTGCGTCACCGGCGCCTCCCGGTTCAGCCATTCCGCATCCGCCAGGGCCTCGCTGCCGATCAGCGGTGCATGCAGGCGGCCCAGTTGGGTCAGCGCGAGGGTCGCATCGGCGATCGACGCGCCACGGATCTCATCACCCACCTCCGCCGGTGCGGCGTCGTCGAGCAGCAGGGTGAAGAAGCCGGTCTCGGGTTGATACGCGGCGTGATAGCAGCGCGCGATCGGGCCGCCGGACTGCCCCGCGAGCCCCGGCGCAACCTCGGAGTAGAACCGCACCTCGCGTTCGTAGAGGCCGAGCGCATGCCCGGTGCCCCGGCTCACCGGATCGGTGGCGGCGACCTTGAGCACCACCGACGCCGGACCCGACTCCCCCGGCGCATAGCCCAGCGAAACCCGGTAGCACTCACTCATCTGCCCGGTGCCGATGCGCTCCACGGTGAAGTCGCTGACCTCGCCAGCGCCGATGGCCTCGGTCAGCCATCGCACGGTCAGATCGCCGGGACGTTCGACGATCGGCTCGGCCGTCATCGGCGGGCCAACGAGAACCGCTCCCAGGCACGGCGCCGGTGCGGATGCGGGTCGTACTCCACCCGCGTGTGCTGATCGAACACCATCACCGCCCGGTCCTCGGTTGTGTAGGCCGGCCAGTCCGCACTCGGCACGCCGGTCCGACTGAAGTCGTGCCAGCGGCTCTGGACGTGGTGGCTGACCTTCAACGCCGAAGCGCGGTCCACTCCGGCGGTCAGGGCCGCACCGACCCGCGTCCGGTAGATGTCGAACACCGCCAGCAGTTCGGTGGCGTGCGTGGCGCCCAGACCTGACCAGTGCAGCGTTCGGGGTGCGTAGTCGTAGCGATAGAGGTAGGTCGGGGCGTGGCGGCCGTGTGCCTCACCGATCTGCCAGGCAGCGGAGCCGAACGCGAAGTCGCCGCCCAGTTGAATACATGAGGCCCGGTCCGGATAGCCGGGATAAGCGTCGGTGATGCGTTGGCGCGCTTCGGGTTCGGCCATGGCCAGCAGGCGCTCGACGGCGACCTCGTCGGTGGGCAGCAGCTTGAGGAATCGGGTGAAGAGCCGGCCCTCGTCGGCGTTGGTCCCGACGATCACCGGGACCCGGTGTGCGGTCCCGTTTCGCATCGCGACCACCGGGTCTTCCGGCAGGAACTCGTTGCCGTGGGTGGGGCCCAGAGCGAACGCCCCCGACATGTCTTCCAGGCTGCGGGCAAGTAGTGCGTCGACGGTCTTGACCAGCTTGGCCGGCGACGCCCACAACAACCGTTCGGCGGCGCCTCGCCGAGTCCCCCCGAACTGCTCGATGAAGCTGTCGGCGATCTCCTCCGCCACCTTCGGCGAACTGACCATGCCCGATGCGGGACTCTCCGAGATCGCCTGGGCGAAAAGGTCTTTCGCCGATGGCACGGCCAGCAGGGTGGCAACCGCGTGCGCTCCGGCGCTCTCGCCGAAGATGGTGACATTGTCCGGATCACCGCCGAACGCGGCGATGTTGTCGCGCACCCACTGCAGCGCCAGTACGAGGTCGCGCAGATAGAGATTGTTCTCGATGGTGACGTCCGGGGTGGACAGCGCCGAAAGGTCCATGCAGCCCAGCGCGCCGAGGCGGTAGTTCACCGACACGTACACGCAGCCCCTGCGGGCCAGGGCCGCCCCGTCGTAGAGCGGCGTGGCCGAGCTACCCAGGATGTAGCCGCCGCCGTGGATGAAGAACATCACCGGCAGCGGGTCATGTTCGGGCACCGGTCCGGACCACTCCGGGGTGACGACGTTGAGCGTCAGGCAGTCCTCGCCCATCGGCTGGTAGCGGCCCAAGCCGGTCAGGGTGTAGCGGCGCTGCTGCGGGGCGCAGTTGGTGAAGCTGTGGCAGGGCCGCACCCCCGTCCACGGCTCCGCCGACTGCGGCGCCCGGAAGCGCAGCAGGCCCACCGGTGGACGGGCGTAGGGAATGGAGCGCCAGCGGTTGACCCCGTCGCGGCGGAATCCCTCGACGACGCCCCCGCCGGTGGCGACGTTCACGGTGTGCTTGTGCATTCCGACGACGGTAGCGAACGAACCGCCCCGGCCGCGCCTGACATGGCTTATCGGAGCGCCGGGCTAGCCTGACGGGATGCGCATGGCCGTGATTTTCGCCACGTCGGTGCTGGTGGCGGGGGTGTTGGTGGCGGGGTGTTCGCAGGCGCCGGCCGGCCAGCCCCGCCCGACCCAGCTCACCCCGATCACGCCGTCACGGGGACAGACCACCCCGCCAACGTCACCGTTGTCGGCCTCACCCGCAACCACTCCCGCCGCCGACGCACCCGACGCGCCCGCACCCGGCGCGCCGATCACCGCGGCGACCGGCTGGGTGCAGGCCGCCGGTCCCGCCGACGCCGCCGACTACAACGTGGCGTTGCGCGGCGGCACCAGCACCGACCTCGGAACCGACATCGCGTTCACCACCACCTCGGGGATCAGTTGCATGACC
>CAMCWJ010000249.1 GCA_945882475.1 Bifidobacterium breve | reverse complement strand
GGTCCCTCGGACTGAACCTGCCCAGCCATGGTCGGCGCCGGTGGGGGATCCGACGGCATTTCCAGATCGCCCCGTGGAGCGACACCGTGGACGTTTTCTGGGCACGCGACACCGAGGCCTATGTGACCCCGGTCGCCGACGACAGCGTGGGTGTGGCCATCCTGACGTCGCGGCAGGGCAAGTTCGGCGACCATCTACTGGAATTCCCTACGCTGGCAGCGCGATTGGATTCCGCGCCGCACGGATCGGATCGGGCGGCCGGCCCGCTGCGCCAACGGGTTCGCAGCCGGGCATCCGGGCGTGTGATGCTCGTCGGCGACGCCGCCGGCTACGTCGACGCGCTCACCGGTGAGGGCCTGGGCATCGCATTCGGCGGGGCTGAGCTGGTGGTGAAGAACGTGCTGGCCGACTCCCCGGAGGACTATGACCGGCAGTGGCGCCGGATGTCCCGCCGCTATCGGATACTGACCGCGGGTCTGCTGCATGCCAGCGGTGTGGCCCCGGTGCGGGCCATGATCGTTCCGGGCGCGAACGCGTTGCCCAAGGCCTTCGGCGGGATTGTCAATATGCTCGCCTACTGACACCAACGATCGGACGGGCTATGACGGCGGAACGCGGCGGGCGCGGCCTTGCCTCGGCGCTCGGCGACAGTCCCGAGTTGGTGGCGCTGCGCGCCGACGGGCTCGCGACGATGGCGGTGTTCGAAGGCTGCACGCCCGAACAGCTGACCCGGGTGGCCCGACTGGTGCGGCCGGTCAACGCCCAGGCCGGTCAGGTGCTGATGCGCCAGGGCGAGCGGGCTGTGTCGTTCATCCTGATCCAGTCCGGTGCGGCCCAGGTCTGTCATGTCGGCGATGACGGCGGGCTGGTTCTCGACGAGGTTCCCGCCGGGGTGATCGTCGGTGAGATCGCGCTGCTGCGCGACCAGCCGCGAACGGCCACTGTCACCGCCACCGAGCCCTTGGTCGGCTACCTTGGCGACGCCGTCGCCTTCGCCGAAATGGCCGAACTGCCGGATGTCGGCGCGCGTCTGGTGCGTACCGCCCGTCAGCGCCTGGCCGCGTTCGTCACACCGATTCCGGTACGGCTGCGCGACGGCACGGAATTGATGCTGCGACCGGTGCTACCCGGTGACAGCGAACGCTCCACCCATTCCTCCGTCGAGTTCTCCAGCGAGACGCTCTACCGACGCTTCATGTCCGCTCGGACGCCCAGTGCGGCGCTGATGGATTACCTCTTCCAGGTCGATTACGTGGATCACTTCGTCTGGGTCCTTGTCGATGGGGACGACGGGCCGGTGGTCGCCGATGTGCGGTACGTCCGGGACCCGGCCAACTCGGACAGCGCCGAGGTCGCGTTCATCGTCGCCGACGGCTATCAGGGCCGCGGCGTGGGAAGCCTGCTGATGGACGCTGTCGTCGTGGCGGCCCGGGTCGGCGGTGTGCGCCAGTTCACCGCCCGACTCCTGGCCGACAACCTGCCGATGCGGTCGATTCTCGACCGGTTCGGGGCGCAGTGGGAGCGCGACGAGCCGGGTGTCGTCACCACAGCCTTCGCTGTGCCGGAGATCGGCGAACTTCGTGTCGAACCGGCGACCGTCACCGAAATGGCCTCGGTGGCAAGGCAGGTCATGCAGGCAGTCGGCTAGCGAGCCGGTGCCTAGACGGTGATCGTGGTCTCCTTCTCGATCACCTTGGCGGCGTCGAGGACCACGTCGCTCTGGTCCGCGGGGGCACCGGCGTTGAGTTGCAACACGAACACCGCACCGTCCTTGCCGGGGATCACCACGGTCTGCTGGGCGATGAAGTTCCGGACGTCATCCTTGAGGTAGGAGCCTTGGAACTGGATGGCGTCGAAACCGCCCAGCTTGCCCGGCTGCACCTCACCGTCCTGCTCGTAGCCCGGCAGGTTCTGCAGCAGGCCCGGCGCGTACTCGAGGATCTTGGCCGGATCCACATCGCCGGTCAGTTTGTTGAAGATCGCGGTGATGAACGGCGGGTTGGCGGGATCCTTGGCCTGGTCGTAGTAGATGGCGCCGTAAGCCCACTCCGGGGTCTTGTCGCCGGCGTCCTGCCAGCCGGCCGGCATCGGGAAGTCGAGGGTGGGCGCGGCGGCATCGCCCTGTTCGATCCGGGTCTCGGCGATCTTGTTGTCATCGACGTAGTCCGCGATCGTCATCTTGGGCCCCGGTGCGGCCGTAGGGGCCGAAGCGGCACTCGTCGCGGCTGACGCCGCCGACGAAGCCTCGGTCTTGGTCTCAGTCGTGGTGGAGCTGCAGCCGGTGAGCGTCACACCCAGGCTCACCGCGCACAGCGCGGCGACGCCGACCGCCGAAATCGTCTTCATCGACTGAGTACTCCCTTGTCCTGTTGGCCGCAGACCGCCGCCGCAAACCTGTACACAAAGGCAGCCTAATGCCCACCTGCGGGGAAATCGAACCCAACCGGACAAGTGCATCCGGGGGGCCGGTACCGGCTACCGGCGCTAGATTGAACCAATGCGCAAGGCTCTTCTCGGTACGGGTTTGGCCACTGCCGTTGCGGCCGGCGTCGGCGGTGCCGCGGGCCGCGAAGGCGTGCAGGGTTGGTACCGGAGCATCCGCAAGCCGCGGTACGTACCGCCGGACGCGGCCTTTCCGATCGCCTGGAGCATCCTGTACACCGATATCGCCCTCACCTCGGCGGCGGCGATCAACCGGTTTCGCGCCGACGGCGAGGACGGCAAGGCCCGCGCCTACAGTGCGGCACTGGGTGTAAACCTGGTGCTCAACGCCGGTTTCAGCTGGGTGTTCTTCAACCGGCGGCGAACCGGCCGGGGTGCGATCATGGCTGGACTGCTCGCCGCCAGCAGCGCGGATCTGGTGCGCCGGGCCGCTGACGCCGACCCCAAACTCGGCGTGGCCCTGGCGCCCTATCCGCTGTGGTGCGGCTTCGCGACCGCACTCTCGGCCGGCATCTGGCGACTCAACCGCTAGAACGCCATCTCCTGCGGCACGAACCGCTCGGTGACGTCCCCGACGAGGGAATCGTCGTATGGATCGATGACCAACGGCAGTGATCCCGGATCAAGTTTCAATCGGGACATGTCCACCCAGATGACGTTAGGGCTGATCGTCAGTTCGAAGTAGTACATCTTGTTGGTCACATCGGTCACCGTTCGGTATTCGGTGTTGTAGACGCCGAAGTCCGCGTAGGGCGCACCGAACGGCACCGAGACATTGCGCATGATCGCCATCACCCCGGCTACCGCGGCCCGCTCGGAGTCCGGTTTGGGCAGCAGCGCCGAATAGTAGGCGGCGCGCTGGAATCGGTCGATCGCGTTGACGTTGCCGGGCAATGGCATCTCGCAGCTGGGATGTGAGAAGTTTTGCCGGGCAAGCAGTTCCAGTTGCTCGTCGTAGGTCGGATCATTGGTCATCAGAGTGAACTGACGGCCATGGTGAACGACGGGGCGACCGCCGACGAACTCGATGATCGCCGAATCACCGTCGCGGTCCTCCAGTGCCAGATGAATGTTGGCGTCGTGGCCGCGCACGGTGATCTTGAGCACGTCGATGCCGTCCATCAACGCAACGGCCTCGGCCACCGTCGCTGCCTGATCCAGCAGATACTGCAGCCACACCCCGGCCTGCACCGCGGCCTTGGCGGGATCGCGCGGTCCGAAATCGGTCGCTTCCAGATAGAGACCGTGCCCGGCCAGCCCGGCCTCGTTGAGACCGTCGACGGTCCCGATGCCGTAGATGGTGGTCACCAGGCTTGCGTAACGGCTCGTCCAGCGCAGCGGGTTGGGGTCCGCGACGAGACCGGCGGGACGGATTCCGTCCCGTTCCCGCCCGGCCGGAAAGGCGACGATCGTCGGCTGGGTGGATTCCGGCCAATCCATGGTCCGGCCCGCGAGAACAGCGAGGTCGTTGTCATTCCACAACACGCGGGTGCACATGACCGAAATGCTAGTCCCGCATGTTCACTCCTCGGGTGGGTACATTGACCGCGATGCTGACTGAACGGGTGGTGACGGCACTGGTGTGCGCCGGCGTGCTGGCCGGGTGCTCCGGCGGCCGTGACCCTGGCGCCGACCTCGCCAAGATCTCCGACCTGCGCGCCAGTTTCGGGCCGCAGTTCGACGTTACCGAGGTGGCGCCCGCCGGCATCGATCCCAAGTTGCTCGCCGGACAGAAGCTTCCCGACGGACTGAAGTTCAGCCCGGCCGAGTGCTCCCGGTTCGCGACCGGTCAACTGGTGCCCGCCGGAACCGAGGGCAACATGTCGGCGATCTCAGCCGAGGGGGAGGGCAACCGGTTCGTCGTCATCGCCGTGGAGACCAACGAAGCGGTGCCCGTCGACGAACCCGGAGCGTGCCGGAAGGTCGAGTTCAGCGGCCCCGCGGTACGCGGCTCGGTGGAGTCGGTGGAGGTTCCCACGATCGAGGGTGCCCAGACCATCGGTGTGCACCGGGTGGTGCAGACCGTGGTCGACGGGAAGCCGCGCACCGGCGAGGTGTACAACTACTCCGCGCACTTCG
>CAMCWJ010000248.1 GCA_945882475.1 Bifidobacterium breve | reverse complement strand
CTCGACCTCCTCGGGGTACACCTTCTCCCCGCCGGTGTTGATCGACACCGAACCGCGGCCCAGCATGGTCACCGTGCCGTCCTCCTCGACCTGGGCGTAGTCGCCGGGGATCGCATAGCGGACACCGTTGATGGTGCGGAAGGTCTCGGCCGTCTTCTTCTCGTCCTTGTAGTAGCCGACCGGGATGTTGCCCCGCTTGGCCAGGATTCCGCGCACCCCGGACCCCGGTTTGACCTCGTTGCCGTCGTCGTCGAGCACCACGGTGTTCTTGTCGATGTTGACCCGCGGGCCACCGGCCTGATGGGCGCCCTTGGCGACCACGCTGCTGCCGCCGAACCCGGTCTCCGAGGAACCGATCGAGTCGGTGATGACGCGATTGGGCAGCAGTTCGAGAAAGCGCTCCTTGAGGCTGGGCGAAAACAGGGCCGCGGTGCTGGCGAGCAGGAACAGCGACGACAGATCGCGTTCGGTGTTTTCCAACGCGTCGAGCAGTGGCCGCCCCATCGCGTCACCGGTGAAGAACAGCAGGTTCACCTTGTGCTTCTCGATCATCCGCCAGACCTCTTCGGCATCGAACTCCGGTGCCAGCACGGCCGTCTGTCCGGAGAACAACGCCATCCAGGTGGCCGACTGCGTCGCGCCGTGGATCATGGGCGGTATCGGGTAGCGGATCATCGGCGGACCGGCAGCGGCCTGCTTGGCGTGGTCGTACTCGTCTGGCACGAATTCGCCTGTGGCGAAGTCGGTTCCACCGAGCAGAACCCGGTAGATGTCCTCGTGCCGCCACATCACACCCTTGGGGAAACCGGTGGTGCCGCCGGTGTAGAGCAGATAGATGTCGTCGGGGCTGCGCTCGCCGAAATCGCGTTCGGGTGAACCCTGTGAGATTGCGTCGTTGAACTCCACGCCGCCGTAGCCGCTGTAGTCGGCGTCGCTGCCGTCCTCGATCACCAGCACGGTCTTGACGTTGGGGGTTTCGGGCAACACGTTGGCCACCCGCTCGCTGTACTGCCGCTCGTGCACCAGGGCGACCATGTCGGAGTTGTCGAACAGGTAGCGCAGTTCGGCCTCGACGTAGCGGTAGTTGACGTTGACCAGGATCGCGCCGGCCTTCACGATGCCCAGCATCGCAATCACGATCTCGATGCGATTGCGGCAGTAGAGGCCGACCTTCTCGCCCTTCTTGACACCGCGATCCATCAGGTAGTGGGCGAAGCGGTTCGCCTTCTCTTCGAGTTCGGCATAGGTGATCTGCTCGTCGCCGCAGATCAGTGCCACCCGGTCGGGGACGGCATCGATTGCGTGCTCGGCGAGATCTGCGATGTTCAGGGCCACGAAGCCCAAACTAGAACCTGTTACATTTCTTCACAAGTGCATCAGCGAGAGAAGGTGGACATCCGTGAGCGACGCCCTGATCGAACAGCGTGGTCACACCCTCATCGTGACCATGAACCGGCCTGAGTCGCGCAACGCCCTATCCGGCGAGATGCTCTCCATCATGGTCGAGGCCTGGGACCGCGTCGACTCCGATCCCGACATCCGGGTCTGCGTCCTCACCGGTGCCGGCGGCTACTTCTGCGCCGGAATGGACCTCAAGGCCGCCACGGCCAAGCCGCCGGGCGATTCGTTCAAAGACGGCAGCTACGACCCGTCGAGGATCGACGGCCTGCTCAAGGGCCGTCGGCTGACCAAGCCACTGATCGCCGCCGTCGAGGGCCCGGCCATTGCCGGCGGCACCGAGATCCTGCAGGGCACCGATATCCGGGTCGCCGGCGAGAGCGCGAAGTTCGGTATCTCCGAGGCGAAGTGGAGCCTCTATCCGATGGGTGGATCCGCGGTACGCCTGGTCCGCCAGATCCCGTACACGATCGCCTGCGAACTGCTCCTGACCGGCCGGCACATCACGGCCACCGAGGCTTTGGCGATGGGACTCATCGGCCACGTCGTGCCCGACGGTCAGGCGCTGGAGCGGGCACTCGAGATCGCCGAGGTCATCTCGAACAACGGCCCGCTCGCGGTGCAGGCGATCCTGCGCTCGATCCGGGAGACCGAGGGCATGCACGAGAACGACGCCTTCAAGATCGACACCAAGATCGGCATCGAGGTCTTCCTCTCCGAGGACGCCAAGGAGGGCCCGCTGGCCTTCAAGGAGAAGCGCGCACCGCAGTTCAAGATGCGCTGACGCGCTTTCTCTCGCGCCGAGTGTGAACCCGTTGCGGCTTCGCGGCCCGAATCTCGCGGAGGTTTCACACTCGCGAGGTGTCGGTACCCGTTGACAGACTTTCGCCATGTCGGCAGCAATCATCGGCAGCGAGTCCGTCGCTGCGGGCGTCGTGACCCCGTACCTGCTGCGGTCTCGCTACCTCGCGCTCCATCCCGACGTTTACCTACCGCGTGCCGCGGTGCTCGACCCTGTCACACGTGCCGAGGCGGCTTGGCTATGGTCCCGGCGGCGCGGAGTGGTCGCGGGCAGTTCGGCCTCCGCATTGCACGGTGCTAAGTGGGTTGACCCAGGTGCGCCTGCTGAGTTGATCTATGACAACCGCCATCGCCCGCCCAACATCCGAACCTTTGCCGATCGGCTCTCCGATGATGAAACGACTGAGATCAACCGCATGCTGGTGACGACGCCGGCCCGCACGGCTCTCGATCTCGCCTGCCGCAATCCGATCAACCGGGCGGTGGCAGCCATTGATGCCCTGGCCAATGCGACAGAGCTGAAGATCGCCGACGTTGAACTGCTCGCCCAAAGGTATCGCGGGCGCCGCGGCATTAGGAGGGCACGATCCGTACTCGATCTCGTCGACGCCGGCGCTGAGTCACCGCGCGAAACCTGGTTGCGTCTTCTACTGCTTCGCGCAGGCTTCCCGCGGCCGCGAACGCAAATCCCCGTGTACGACGAGTTCAACCAACTGATCGCACGCCTAGACATGGGCTGGGAGGACGCCATGATCGCAGCGGAGTACGACGGCGATCACCACCGAACCGACCGGAGACAGTTCAACCGCGACATCGCCCGCACTGAAGCTCTGACCGCGATGGGCTGGATTCTGGTGCGCATCACCTCAGAAGACACCCCGGCGGTCATCATTCGCCGCGTGGAGGCAGCTTTCACCCGTCGAGTGTGAAACCCCTGCGAATTGTGATGCGATTTCTCGCGCTAGGTTCACACTCGCGGGGAGCCACGCTAGGCCAGTACGGGCTTGACCGGCGTGAACACCACCGGCATCGCTTCGAGGCCGCTGACGAAGTTCGCCGGCCGCAGTGGCAGCGCCGACTCATCGGCCAGCCGCAGATCGGGCAGGCGCTCCAGGATCTTGCGGGTCATCGTGCTCAACTCCAGCCGGGCCAGCTGATTGCCCAGGCAGAAGTGGGTTCCGAAGCCGAAAGCCAGGTGGCTGTTGGGATTCCGGTCGATCCGGAAGTTCTCCGGGTCGCCGAACACCGACTCGTCGAAGTTCGCCGACTCGAACATCAGCATGATCTTCTCGCCCTCGCGGAGCTGGGTGCCGTGGAACTCGGTATCGGCCGTCGCCATGCGGCACATGTTCTTCACCGGTGAGGTCCAGCGCAGCATCTCCTCCATCGCGCCGGAAATCAGCTCGCGATCGGCAACCAGCTGCTGCCACTGGTCGCGGTGCCGGAGGAGTTGCTCGGTACCGCCGGACAGCGTGTGCCGGGTGGTTTCGTCGCCGCCGATGAGGATCAGCAGCGTCTCGTAGAGGATCTCGTCGTCGGACAGCTGCTCTCCGTCGACCTCGGCGTTGACCAGGATGGAGAACAGATCGTCGGTCGGCTCGGCGCGACGTTTTGCGATGGTCTCCATAGTGAACGCGTTGTAGCCGGCGAACGCCTCCATCACCGCCTGCAGCGTGGCCTCATCGGCAGTCGCGCTCAGCCCGCACACCAGATCGTCGGACCATTTCAGCAGCGTCGCCCGGTCGGCCGGCAGCACCCCGAGCATGTCGCCGATCACGGCCATCGGAAGCGGCGCAGCCAGATCGCGGACGAAGTCGCACTCGCCCTTCTCACACACCGCGTCGATGAGGGTGTCGCACAATGTATCGATCCCGGAAGCCTTGTCCATGACCCGCTTTCGGGTGAACCCGGAGTTGACCAGCTTGCGGCGCAGCAGATGGGCGGGGTCATCCATGTCGATCATGTACGGCATGGCGGGGTTGTCCGGGCGGATGCCACCGGCTGACGAGAACAACTCGGGATTACGTTCAGCGTCGAGTACCGCCTGATAGGTCGCCGCGGCTGCCAATCCGTTGCGATCACGGAACACCGGCTCGTTCGCCCGCATCCAGCGGTACGCCGCCCGGGCGTGGCCGTCGCCGTAGAAGTTGCCGTCGGTCAGATCGACATCGGGCTTCGCGCCGGTGATCGTCTCAGTCATCCATCAACCCTTCGCATTGTTGTCCTCGAGGCTTTCCCCGAGGCTTACAGTGACCCCATGGCTACTTCGCAGCACACCATCGCCGGGACCGTTCTGACCATGCCGGTGCGCGTTCGCAAGGCCGACGTGCAC
>CAMCWJ010000247.1 GCA_945882475.1 Bifidobacterium breve | reverse complement strand
CTGCACGGGTATCTCGCCCGGGAACGCATCTTCTACGGCTCCGAAGAGGGCATCGACTTCACCAACATCTACTTCTACACCGTGCTGTATCACGCACTGCGGGCGTCGAACAAGATCGCCATCGAGCGCGGCGCGACGTTCGCCGGCTTCGAGAAGTCGAAGTACGCCAGCGGCGAGTTCTTCGAGAAGTACACCGAGCAGGCCTGGGAACCGAAGACCGACAAGGTGCGTCAGTTGTTCGCCGACGCCGGCATCCGCATTCCGGTACAGGAGGATTGGGTCCGGCTCAAGGAGTCGGTCCAAAAGAACGGCATCTACAACCAGAACCTGCAGGCGGTGCCGCCGACTGGATCGATCTCCTACATCAACCACTCGACGAGTTCGATCCATCCGATCGCCAGCAAGGTCGAGATCCGCAAGGAAGGCAAGATCGGTCGCGTCTACTATCCGGCGCCGTACATGACGAACGACAACCTGGACTACTACCAGGACGCGTACGAGATCGGCTACGAGAAGATTGTCGACACCTACGCCGCGGCCACCCAGCACGTCGATCAGGGGTTGAGTCTGACGCTGTTCTTCAAGGACACCGCGTCCACCCGCGACGTCAACAAGGCGCAGATCTACGCGTGGCGCAAGGGCATCAAGACGCTGTACTACATCCGGCTGCGCCAAATGGCTTTGGAGGGAACCGAAGTCGAGGGCTGCGTCTCCTGTATGTTGTGAGTCCCTGCTAACAACATTATTGGCCTGGGCAATCGGCTCCTGCCCAACAGACGTGCCGCAGGCAATTTTGGCATCGGAGACAGAACAATCGTGAGCTCAGTTCGTGACATCCCAGTGGCCCACACGCCGTCAGGGGGCTACGGCGACCACAGGGTCGCGCCCTACGACCGGACGTTTCCCGAACCAGTCCTGGCTGGCTGCGGTGAGCCGCTCGCCGATGGCGCACCAGACCTGCGCGGGACATGGAAAGCATTCGAAGTCCGCGTCAACGGCGAACTCGCCCCGCCCGATGACGACTCCTTGGCGGGCAGACTGCGGAGACATACCGAGCGAATTGAGCAGGCCGGTAATCGGGCCGTCATCACTGGCGGTGGCGTCATTCACGATTTCATGGCGTGCGATGGGACCGAGGAAAACGGTGTGCACGACGTGATGGCGCACGACTTCACCACACCGATTGTTGTCGCCGCGTCGTATGAAGACCGCGCGCTTGTCCTTCGCCCCAAAGGGTTGCCGGGCATCGAAGTCCGGCGTTGGCGCGATGGCGATCACTTGGTATGGGAATACGCCGCGGGTTGCACTGTTCGTCTCAGTCGCGTCGCTTAGCCGGCAACCCCACCTCCAACGACGGTTGGTGGTACCCCCGTACCACTCGGAGCAGCTCGCAGAGCCACCACCAGGGCCGCTCCGGCCGCCATGATGAGCCCAACGGCCCACATGCCGGCTCTGTTGGTTCCGGTGAGGTCCTGAAGTGCCCCGGTGGCATACGGGGCGGCGAATCCGCCCAGATTTCCCAGCGAGTTGATCAGGCCGATACCGCCTGCCGCCGCCGCGCCAGCGAGGAATCGCGAGGGCAGCGCCCAGAAGACCGGTAGGGCGGCGAAGATGCCCATTGCCGCTATTGTCACCGGCACCATGACGGCGATGGGGTGGCGCAGATACAGCGCGACGGGAATGGCCAGTCCGCCGATCAACAGCGGAATAGCCACATGCCAGACGTGTTCGCGGGTGCGGTCGGCGTGCCGTGACCATAGGAACATCGAGGCCGCGCCGAACAGGTAGGGGATAGCGGTGATGAGTCCCACCTCGATGAGCGACAGCTGCACTGCGAAGGTGTTTCTGAACCCGGCGACGATGGACGGCAGGAAGAAGGCCAGCGCGTAGAGGCCGTAGGCGATGGCGAAATACACCAGGGCCAGCGCCCAGACTCGCGGACTGGTCAGGGCTCGGCGCAGCGGGAAGTCGTAGGTGTCGCTGATGTGGCGGTGCTCCTCGGCGAGGACCTCCACCAGCCACTGCCGCTCCGCTTCCGGAAGCCAGGTCGCATCCGATGGCCGGTCGGTGAGGTAGAACCAGCAGATCACGCCGAGAATCACTGCGGGCAGTCCCACGCAGATCACCATGAATCGCCAGCCGGCCAGTCCGAAGACCCCGTGCCCGGTTTGAATTAGCCAGGCAGCCAATGGTGTTCCCACTGCGGAGGCGATGGGGACGGCCAGCATGAACACGCCGACGATGCGCGCCCGATAGGCCGCCGGGAACCACTGGCTCAGATAGAAGACGATGCCCGGGAACAGACCGGCCTCGGCGACCCCGAGCAGGAATCGCAGCACCAACAGGGTGGTGGCGTTGGGTGCGAAGGCGATTGCCACCGCGACGATTCCCCATGACACCGCGATACGGGCCAGCCAGCGGCGGGCGCCGAACCGCACCAGAGCCAGATTGGACGGCACCTCCACCAGCACGTAGCCGATGAAGAAGATGCCCGACGCCAGACCGAACATGGTGGCCGACAACTGAAGGTCCGTGCTGATCTCGGCTTTGGCGATGCCGAGGTTGGTGCGGTCCAGATAGTTGACGAAGTACAGCGCCATCAGCAGCGGAATGAGCCGGATCGTGACTCTCCGCAACGCCCGCTTCTCCAAGGAGTCAGCGATCGGCAAGCCGGACATTCCGCCTCCTCTTCGAGGACTTGTGACCAAATGATGAGCCACCGGAGCCCACGGCGAGGCGGGACGGCCCTGTTTCGGACCGGTCCCCAGAGCACGTGGCTCAGAACTTGTGCAGCGGCCCTTCGGCTTTGCGGTACGCGGTTTTCAGGATCGTGTCGCGGAAGCGGGCGTTGTTGAGAAGCTTGAGGCCCGCATTGGCCAGCACCGGATTGCCCGTCAGCTTGTGCATGTAACGGCCGCGGCGGTACTCCTTGCCCCACGCGGCTTCCATGCGCTGGCCGTAGTTGCCGAAGTCGTCGGGGCCGCCGTTCTCCAGCGCGGCCAGCGCGCATTCACCCGCGGCCAGACCCGACTCCAGTGCCTTGGAGATGCCCGCCCCCGATGCGGGCTTGCCGGCACCGAGCGAGTCGCCGGCGAACAGCACGCCCGGCCGCCACGGGGGCCACGCGGTGAATCCCATCGGCAGCCGCCAGGCGCGGACGCTCTTGTTCTTTTTTAGCTCCTCGATCGCCGGCAACTCCCACTCCCGGGGGAGGGTTTGCAGGAATTCGCCGAGGAACGTCGTGGCGTTGATCGCCTGCCAGTTCTTGTAGCTGGTGACGTATCCCAGTCCGATGTTGACCCGGCCCCCGCCCATCGGGAACACCCAGCCGTAGCCGGGCAGTTGGTCGCCCTGGAACGCCATCTTGAGATAAATGTCCATGCTGTCGGAGTCGGGCCGGTTGGCGTCCATCTCGGAGCGGATCGCGATCGCCGAGTAGCCGTTGTACTCCGAATCGATCCGCAGCGCCCGCTTGATCGGGGAGTAGGCCCCGTCGGCGGCGATCACCGCGTCCCCGTGGATGCTCTCGCCGTTCTTCAGGGTCACCCCGATGACCCGCCCCCGCTCGTCAAGGATCGGTGCGCTGACCTCCGCGCCCTGGCGCACCACCGCGCCGGCCGACGCGGCATGGTTGAGCAGCATCGTGTCCAACTCAGTGCGACTGGCGGTGAGACCGTGGTCGGGCATGCCGGGACGCTTCGGGAACGACAACTCCCAGCGCGACGGACTGAACACGGTGACCCGGTTGACCCGGTGGAACTTCACCAACTCGTCGGCCAGGCCCATCTTCTGCAGATAGCTCACCGCGCGGGCGGTCAGACCGTCGCCGCACGGCTTGTCGCGAGGGAACACCGCCTTGTCCAGGACGACGACCTTCGCACCGGCCTGGGCGGCCTGCCACGCCGCGGCCGATCCGGAAGGTCCACCGCCGGCAATCACCAAGTCAAAGTGCTCGGTCATTGTCGTTGGGGCCCGTTCTCTGGAAGTGTGGAAAATCAGTCAGAGGTGATGCTAGTCCAGAACCTCTGCCCCGGCCCGAGGGCCGGGCCGGAAGCCGACGGCGCGGCGTGGCGCGACACGCCCAACACAAACTGTTGTGCTGACCCGCCTTGTCGGCTACCAGGGGTAGTGTTCGGGTATCAGCCGGGCTTCCGGCGATTCCTGGCGACTATGCAGTGAAGAGGGGTTCGCGTGAGCAACGCAATCAAGCTGATCGACCGCGCATCGGCGATCAACTGGAACCGGGTCCAAGACGAGAAGGACGCCGAGGTCTGGGAGCGGCTGACGGGCAACTTCTGGCTGCCGGAAAAGGTCCCGGTGTCCAACGACATCCCCTCGTGGAACACCCTGACCGATGCCGAGAAGCAGTTGACGATGCGGGTTTTCACCGGCTTGACGCTGCTCGACACCATTCAGGGCACCGTCGGCGCGGTCAGCCTGATCCCGGACGCGGCGACCCCGCACGAGCAGGCCGTGCTGACCAACATCGCGTTCATGGAGTCCGTGCACGCGAAGAGCTACAGCTCGATCTTCTCGACGCTGTGCTCCACGAGCGACATCGACGACGCCTTCCGCTGGTCGGAG
>CAMCWJ010000246.1 GCA_945882475.1 Bifidobacterium breve | reverse complement strand
CGATGAAGGGTCTCCGGTTCGGGTACGTACTGCAGCACGGTGTAGTGCTGCAGGGCCCGGTCGTCGATCCCGAGGTCCAGGCCGAGCTCGTCGGCGAGGTCGAGCAGGCACTTCTTCTCGCTGCCCACCGCGGTGCCGCCCGGCCCGGTCGCCATGAACAGGGGTTTGATGCCGAACGGGTCGCGGGCGCAGAACAGTTCGCCGCGCGCGGTGTCCCATAGCGCGAAAGCGAACATGCCGCGCAGCCGGCTCAGCGCCCCGGTTCCCCAGTAGTGGTACGCCGCGACAATGGCCTCGCCGTCGCCGTCGGTGGCGAAGTCCGCGCCGAATTCGGCGCGCAGTTGTGCCCGCAGTTCCAGGTAGTTGTAGATCTCACCGTTGAACACCAGTACGTAGCGGCCGGGGCTTTCCGGGGGGCCCCAGCGCAGCGGCTGGTGGCTGTGGGCGATGTCGATGATCGAGAGCCGGTTGAAACCGAGGACGACGCGGTCGTCCGACCAGGTGCCGGGCTCGTCGGGACCTCGGTGCCGCATCAGGTGCGAGGCGCCTGCGACGGCGTCGACGGTCTGGCCGTCGATGGTGTCCGGCGCCGGTCCTACCAGGGCAAGCAGTCCGCACACCGGGCACAGTATGCCCGATTCACCCACCGGTTCCCCATGCGGGGACCGGGATTATTCAGGAGTGCCGAGCCTGCTGTTGTCCGGTGGTCTACGCTGCGTAGTATTCGAGTGGCGATGCGCGGTCGGGCGCCTGGGACACCGGGTCACCGAGGGGCGTCGAACCGGACACAGGAGGCGCCAAGGTGACACCACGCGGGCAGGGCGGCACCACCACCCGCACCAACCGTCGACGGACTGTGGCGCTTGCCGTCACCTTCGCGGCCTTGGCGCTGACGCTGAGCGGTTGCAGCTGGCAACACGTGTTCGGGCTCGGTTGGCCCACCGGCATCACCCCGGAAGCCCGCTTGAATCGCGACCTCTGGGTGGGCTCGGTGATCGCGGCCCTCGTCGTCGGCGTGGTGGTATGGGGCTTGATGTTCTGGACGGCTGCCTTCCACCGCAAGAAGAAGGGCCAGACCGAACTGCCCCGGCAGTTCGGCTACAATATGCCGCTGGAACTGGTGCTGACGGTTGTTCCGTTCATCATCATCTCGGTGCTCTTCTACTTCACCGTGGTTGTGCAGCAGAAGATGCTGCACAAGGAACCCAATCCCGAAGTTGTCGTGGATGTCACTGCGTTCCAGTGGAATTGGAAGTTCGGCTACCAGAAGGTCGCGTTCACCGACGGCTCGTTCAACTACGACGGCGTTGACGCGGCCCGCAAGGCCGCGATGATCTCCAAGCCAGAGGGCACCGACTCGCACGGCGAGGAACGAGTGGGAGCGATCCGCGGTCTGAACCCGGAGGACCGCAGCTACCTGAACTTCAACAAGATCGAGACGGTCGGCACCGCCGAGGAGATCCCGATCCTGGTGCTGCCGGTGGGTAAGCGCATCGAGTTCCAGCAGGCCTCCGCCGACGTGATCCACTCGTTCTGGATTCCGGACTTCCTGTTCAAGCGCGACGTCTTCCCGAATCCGGCGGCCAACCACTCCGACAACGTCTGGCAGGTCTCGGAGATCGAGAAGACCGGTGCCTTCGTCGGCCGCTGCGCCGAAATGTGCGGCACGTATCACGCGATGATGAACTTCGAAGTGCGGGTCGTCTCAGCTGCCGACTTCAAGACCTATCTGCAACAGCGCGCCGGCGGAAAGACCAACGCCGAAGCGCTGCAGGCGATCAACGAGCCGCCGCTGGCGGTAACCACCCGCCCGTTCGACACCCGCCGCGGCGAACTGGTGGCGCCGCAACCGCAGGCGAGCAAGTAGGAGACGCCGCAATGCGCATCGAAGCCAGGCTGTTCGAGATCCTGACCGGATCCTTCGTCCTGTTCGCCGTGGTCTACGGCGTGCTGACCGCACTGTTCGCCACCGGAGGGATCGAATGGGCGGGCACCACCGCGCTAGTGCTGACTGCGGCTCTGAGCCTGATCATCGGGACTTTCTTCCGGTTCGTGGCGCGTCGCCTCGACACCCGACCGGAGGACTACGCGAGTGCGGACATCGCCGACGGTGCCGGGGAACTGGGCTTCTTCTCACCGCACAGCTGGTGGCCGATCCTGATCGCGCTGGCGTTCTCGATCACCGCGGTCGGCGCGGCGCTGTGGCTGCCGTGGCTGATTGCCGGCGGAGTCGTCCTCGTGCTGGCCGCCGTGAGCGGGTTGGTCTTCGAGTACTACGTCGGGCCTGAGAAGCACTGACCCACCCGGAGCCCCAAGGTCACAATCGGGATGCCACGAGCGGCCCTTAGGGGTGTTCTTCGGCGTTCGCGGCGGGTCGTTTGGGTAAGGTTCACCCGAGGTGGGGCCAGTCGTCCGCTGCGAGCCGGTGCCGACGGTCCTGCAGACTGCATCGAAAGAGGACAGGCGCAATGAGTGGGCCCAATCCGGCGGAGGCGGGCGATGAGCCATCGGATCAGTCGACCCAACACCGGGACGAACTGACCGACACCGGGTTCTCCCGCGCCTACTCCGCGCCGGAGTCCGAGCAGTACACCATTGCGCCCTACGTGCCGGCCGACTCGGCGATCTACGACTACGACAGCTACGAGACGCCTGGCGAGCCGCCTGCCGATCTGCCCCCGCCGAAGTGGCCATGGGTGGTCGGTGTGACGGCGATCGTGGCTGCCGTGGCACTGGTCGCCTCGGTCTCGCTGCTGGTGACCGGTACCGACACCACCGACCTGGCGAGCCCGTCGAAAACCACGTCCACGGCACCGCCGGTTCAGGATCAGATCACCACCACCGAGGCGCCGCCGCCCCCGCCGCCGCCGACCGAGACGCCCGAACCGCCGCCCCCGCCGCCGCCGACCGAGACCGTCACCGTCACACCCGAACCCGCGCCCGAACCGCCGCCTCCGCCACCCCCGCCACCCCCGCCACCGGAGACATCCGCGGCACCGCCGCCACCGCCCGTCACCACCACGCCGGTCGGTCCGCGGCAGGTCACCTACTCGGTGACCGGTACCAAGGCACCGGGGGACATCATCACGGTCACCTACGTCGACGCCTCTGGTCGCCGGCGCACCCAGCGAAACGTCTACATTCCGTGGTCGCTGACGGTCACTCCGATCTCGCAGTCCGACGTCGGATCGGTCCAGGCCTCCAGCCTTTTCCTGGTCAGCAGACTTAACTGCGCCATTACCACGAGCGACGGGACGGTATTGTCATCGAACCAGAACAACGCAGCCCAGACGAGCTGCTGATGACCCCCGGTCCGCTTGCTACCTCGCAGGCCACGGTGGCAACCACGGAGGCCGGGCGGTCTCCGGAGAGCATCGACCGCATCCTGATTGCGGCATGCGGGGCTATCTGGCTGGTGTGGCTGGCGGCGAGTTCGATCGCGACGGTCGCGCTGGTCAACCTCGGGCGCGGTCAGCGCGCCGGTGCCGGGGCTCAGCCGTCTTCGTGGCTGCTCTACAGCATCATCGGCGTCTCAGCGCTGACGATCATCGTGGCTGTCCCGCTGTTACTCCGGGCCCGTCGCACCACGGCCGGCGCCGTCCTGGCGGACGCCGCAGCGGAACCGTCGGAGAGTGCGGTGCTCACTCCGGTTCGCCGGGTTGCCGAGGCGCCGACGGAGAAAATGCGGGTGTTCGGCACCGCAGTCGACCCCGCGCAGCGCCCGGAGCCGGAGCTATCGCGGGCGTTCTCCCCGGCCCGCGAGGTGGTGAACCGGTTGTGGTTGCGCGGTACGGCCGCGATCCTTTCGGTGATCGGGCTCGCCCTGATCGCCGTCGAAGCCGCGACCTACCTGCTCGCCGACGAACGCGACACCGGCGCCTGGGTTGCGCTCGGGGTGGCCGCGGTGCTCACCGTTGCGATGCCTGCGGTACTGGTGGCATTCCACCGCCGGCTCGGCGAGGCGGCGGATGGCGTGCCAGGGGATTAGGCGCACCTCTCGACCGGGTGAACGAAGTGAGGCCTCCACCCGAATCGGCGGGAGGCCTCACTCGTGAACCTCGACTAGTAGTGGCCGTTGGACCCGTTGGAGCCGTTGCCGTTGGACCCGTAGCCGCTGGAGCCGTTGCCGTTGGACCCGTTGCCGTTGGAGCCGTTGCCGTTGGATTCGTAGCTCTGGTACTCCTTCAGAGCCGTCAGCGCCCGTTGCTCGGAGGCGTGCGAGGCCTCGTTGAGCGCGGCGTCCTGCGCCACCGGGTCGGCGGTCAGGAAGCTGCCGCGACCCGGCCGTCCACCGGCACCCAGTTTGTTCATCCGCTTCGGCAGTGCAGAGCCCTCGTACGCCAGCGGAATCGGGTGGCCGTGCTCGTCGACCGGCCCGAGTGGCTGATGCAACTCGACATAGGCACCGTGTGGCAACCGCTTGATGATGCCCGTCTCGATGCCGTGCTCGAGGACGTCGCGGTCACTGCGCTGCAGGGAGACCGCCCAGCGGTAGGTGATGAAGAACACCAGTGGCGGCAGCACCAGCATGCCGATACGCCCGATCCAGGTCGTCGCGTTGAGCGAGATGTGGAACTTGTAGGCCATGATGTCGT
>CAMCWJ010000245.1 GCA_945882475.1 Bifidobacterium breve | reverse complement strand
GCTGGACCGCGCCGACCTCAGCTACAACTCGGCGTCGATACTGGCCGTAGAGGAGGCGCTGGCGGTGGCGGGCGTGGGCATCGGCGATATCGCGACGTTCGACCTCTACAGCTGCTTTCCGGTGCCGGTGTTCAACTTCTGCGACGGTATGCACGTGGCCACCGATGACCCACGCGGACTGACACTCACCGGTGGACTGCCGTACTTCGGCGGGCCAGGCAACAGTTATTCCCTGCATGGAATCGTCGAGACGGTTGCCGAAATGCGTTCCAAGCCAGGAGCGTTCGGTCTGGTGGCCGCGAATGGCGGCATCATGAGCAAGTACTCGGTGGGGGTGTACTCCACGGAAGCGGCCGAGTGGAAGGCCGACGACAGCGCGCGGTTGCGCGCCGCCGTCGCCGCCCGCGCGGTAGTGCCGATCACCGAGCATCCCGACGGACCGGCCACCATCGAGACCTACACCGTGCGTTACGACTGGCCGGCGCATACCGGCATCATCATCGGCCGACTCGACTCCGACGACAGCCGCTTCATGGCGTTGACGGAGGACCCAGACCTTCTCGAACTACTCACCGATGGTGAGCCGCTGGGTGCCGCCATCGGGGTTCGGCCCCAGGAGAAGGTGAACCGGGCCGTGCTGGCCTGACCGGTTCACCTACGTACAGCCCGGTCCCGCGGACCTCCGCTTTGGTCTGCGCGACACCGGCTTCTGGTTCACACTCTCAGCCATGCCGGGAATGCCGCTGAACCATGAGATGTTCGCCCGGGCATCCCTGGCGGCCTACGGCCGTCCGGTCGACTCACCGATGCGTCTGCTCAGCCTGTCCGAGAATGCCACCTACCTCGTCGAGGGCGAGCCGATGGTGTTGCGGGTGCACCGGCCCGGCTATCACTCGCCGGCTGCGATCCGCTCGGAGTTGGCCTGGATGACGGCGCTGCGCACCGAGACAGCAGTCCACACCCCGGAGTTGATCGGTGCCCGCGACGGCAGTGACGTGGTGGCCACCGAGGTGGCAGGTGAGATATTGCACGTCGACGCGGTGAGTTATGTTCCGGGCTGCACCGCCGAGGAGGATCCTGAGGCGGTTGGGTTCGACGAACTCGGCCGACTCACCGCGATCATGCACGACCATGCACGAGGTTTCCGCCCCCCAGCCGGATTCACCCGCTTCCGGTGGGACCTCGACACCATCCTCGGCCCTGATGCCAGGTGGGGAGACTGGCGGCTGGCGCCGGGCCTCAGTGAGCGGGACCATGACTGGATTCAGCGCGCATCCGACGACATCGCTGCCAAGCTGACAGAGTTCGGTTGCGGCCCAGATCGATTCGGTCTGGTTCATGCCGATCTTCGATTGGCCAACCTGATGGTCGACCCAGCCGATCCGGGCAGCGGTATCACCGTGATCGACTTCGATGACTGCGGGTGGTCCTGGAATCTGGCCGACCTCGGCGCGGCGGTGTCCTTCATCGAGGACACCCCGGCCGGTGAACGGATCATCGCCGACTGGCTCACCGGCTACTTCGAGGTCGCGACGATCCCCGACGAGCATCTCGCGCTGATCCCGTCCTTCGTGATGATGCGTCGGATCATGCTGACGGCGTGGATTGCCTCGCACGCCGACGCCGACGCCGCGATCGGTCTCGGTGCGGACTTCGTCCCCAACACCGCCCGGCTTGCCCGCACATATCTGCGGGATCGTTCGTGGCTGGCCGAGGCGATCTTCGGCCGCTAAGCCAGCGCGGTCAGCTTGCCCGCGAGCCGCTCGACGTAGGCGGCGATCTCGTCTTCCGATTTGTCCGGCAGGCCGAAGAGCACCTCGGTCACTCCGAGTTGCCGCCAGTGCTCGAGCTTCTCCGGATCCGGCTTGAAGTCCAGCGCCACGATCTGCGGGGCGCCGTCGCGACCGGCGGCGGCCCAGGTGTCCTGCAGCAGGCGAACCGGCTCGTCGATGACGAAGTCGCGCGGGGTGGTGATCCAGCCGTCGGCTGAGCGGGCGATCCACTTGAAGTTCTTCTCGGTGCCTGCCGCGCCGACGAGCACCGGGATGTGCGACTGCACGGGTTTGGGCCAGGACCAACTGGGGCCGAAGTTGACGAACTCGCCCTCGTAGGCGGCCTCTTCCACGGTCCACAACTCCCGCATGGCTTCGATGTACTCGCGAAGCATGGTGCGCCGCCGCGCCGGCGGCACGTTGTGATCCGCCAGTTCGTCGGTGTTCCAGCCGAACCCGACTCCCACGCTCACCCGGCCGCCGGAGAGATGATCAAGGGTCGCAATGGTTTTCGCCAGGCTGATCGGATCGTGCTCTACGGGTAGTGCGACTGCGGTGGACAGGCGCACCCGTGAGGTGACAGCGCAGGCCGTTGCCAGGCTCACCCACGGATCCAGCGTCCGCATGTACCGGTCGTCCGGGAGCGATTCATCCCCGGTCGTCGGGTGGGCGGCTTGCCGCTTCACCGGGATGTGTGTGTGTTCGGGGACGTAAAAGGTACTGAATCCGTGGTCGTCGGCGAGCTTGGCGGCCGCCGCGGGAGCGATACCGCGATCGCTGGTGAAGAGCACGAGCCCGTAGTCCATGCCCAGAATTAGAACGTGTTCTACCTCTGCGGGCAAGCGCAGTGCCTGCGCGGACACGCCGGTGCAGCGATCGGCACGCGTCAGGTGCGCTAGCGTGGAGACCGGACCTTAGGTCCGTCAGTAGGGAGAGGAATGAGGCCGTGACGTATCCGCCCACCAACCCGGGTCAGCCCACCAACCCGGGTTACCCAGCACCGCAGCAGTCCAGCGGTTACGGGACTCCCGTCGCACCGCCGGCCCACGGCACCGGCGCCAAGCGGGTGCCGGCTTTCCTGCTGGCGGCCGTCGCGGCGCTGGGTTTGGCCGCATACCTGGCCGGCTTCGGTCCGCTGCTGACCATCAACACCGACATCGGACCCTTTGGCGGAGCCGAGTTCACCGCGAGCCCGCTGAGCTACTGGACGGTGGCCGCACTGCTTGCCGCGCTGCTCGCGGCGGCGAGCCTGCTGCCCAAAGCCAGGAACTACACCCCGATTGTGGCGGTCTCGGCGGTGCTCGCCGTCCTGCTGGTCATCAGTCAGCTCGTCAACCGCCCGGCCGGTTTCGCCGTCGGCTGGGCGCTGTGGCTGGTGCTCTTGTTCACCTTGTTCCAGGCGGCCGCGGCCGTCGGCGCACTGCTGTTTGAATCCGGGGTCCTGAGCGCGCCGGCGCCGCGGCCCCGCTATGAGCAGTACGGCCAGTACGGACCCCTGCCGGGCGGCTACTACCCCCAGTCGGGTCAGCCCAACTCTGCGCAGCCTCCTGGCTACCCCGCGCAGTACGGCAGCTACCCCCCGGGTACGCCGACCGGCGGGTACGGATCACCGGACAACTCACCGCCCACACCACCGACGGGCTTTCCCGCCTACTCCCCGGCCACGACGACACCACCCACGACCACCCTGCCCACGACCTCCCCGCCCACGACCTCTGAGCCGTCCGCAGGCTCAACGTCGTCCTGATCCGAGCGTTCTCGCCACTCGCCTCTAGACAGCGCGCCGAGTGACATCCATTCAGGCCAGCACCCGTACGGCGTCCGGCCCGCCGCAGTCCCGCGATCTCATCCGGATCGCATTCGGCCCGGCTCTGATGGCTCTGATCGTGATCGCGGCGATCACGCTGGTGCAACTGGTCGTCGCCAACAGCGACCTGACCGGAACCCTCGGCGCGGTGGCGAGCGAGTGGTTGGCTGTGCATCTGGTTCCGATCACGATCGGCGGTCAGCAACTCGGGGTGCTCCCGCTGGCGCCGGCGGCTCTGATGGTGTGGGCTACGGCGCGCGGCACGGCTCAGGTCACCTCCCCGGCGGCATCGGTGCTCGTCGTTCGCGTGATCGTCGGCGCCGCTGTTGGTGGCCCACTGTTCATCGCTGCGATCGCGCTGGCGGTCATTCACGACGCCGCGTCGGTGATCACCGCGCTGCAGACCCCGAATGCGTTGCGCGCGTTCGGCGGAGTACTGGCGATCCACGGACTCGGTGCCCTGATCGGTGTCGGTTCCAGGGTAGGCCCCCGGGTGATGTCGCGATTGGGCCTGCCCGGTTGGCTGACCGATACGGTGCGCCCGGCGATGATCGGTGTCCTGACGCTGCTGGCGTTGTCCTGCGCTGTGGTCACGGCGTCACTGGTGGTGCACTGGGGAACGATGCACGAACTGTTCGGCATCACCGACTCCTTCTTCGGCCAACTCAGCCTGATGCTGCTGTCACTGCTGTATCTGCCCAATCTGATGGTGGGCGCTGCTGCGGTGGCGGTCGGATCGAGCGCCCATATCGGCTTCGCGACGTTCAGCGCGTTCACGGTGTTCGGCGGCGACATCCCCGCGCTGCCGATTCTGGCCGCCGCGCCGACCCCACCGCTCGGGCCGGTATGGGTGGCACTGCTGATCGTCGGTGCCGCGTCCGGGGTGGCGCTGGGGCAGCAGTGCGCGCTCAAGCCCCTTCCGGTTGCAACCGCGTTCGCGAAGGTGGCGATGGCCGCGTTGCTGGCTTCGATCAGCCTCGCCCTCCTCGGAGTCGCCGGTGGCGGACTGCTCGGCAACTTCGGAAACGTCGGGGTCGAT
>CAMCWJ010000244.1 GCA_945882475.1 Bifidobacterium breve | reverse complement strand
GAGGAGCCCATGAACGCGACGCTGACAAGTCCCGAGTTGACCAGGGCTGACCGCTGCGACCGGTGTGGCGCGGCAGCCCAAGTGCGGGCCAAACTGCCCTCCGGTGCGGAGCTGCTGTTCTGCCAGCACCACGCCAACGAGCACCAGGCCAAGCTGGCCGAACTCGCTGCCGTGCTGGAAGTCAACGCAGCCGACGCCTGAGTTCGACGGCGCTAATCAGCCGTTCTTCAGGGTTGCGTAGATCCGCTTGCAGTCCGGGCAGACCGGCGAACCCGGCTTGGCCGACTTGGTCACCGGGAACACCTCACCGCACAATGCGACCACGTGGGTGCCCATCACCGCACTCTCGGCGATCTTGTCCTTCTTGACGTAGTGGAAGAACTTGGGAGTGTCGCTATCGGTTCCGTCGTCGGCACGCTCGTCGCTGTCGGTGCGCTCGATCGTCTGAGTCTCCATGGGGCCATTCTGCCCGTCGCATGCGCGATTCGGTAACACAGCTGTCAGAAATTCGGCTCGTTCGCAGGACCCCGAGTGTGCGACAGTTAGGCAATGGAGCAGGACCTGGGATTCGATGACGATGGTCGGCCCGTCCTCATCACTCGTGCAGCGGAGTCCTACGAGGAACAGCACCGCCGTCGCGTCCGCAAGTACCTCTCGCTGATGATCTGGCGAATTCCGGCGTTTCTTGCCGCGGCGGTGGCGTATGGCATCTGGCACAACGGATTGATCTCGCTGGCAATACTTGCCCTGTCAATTCCGCTGCCGTGGATGGCAGTGCTGATCGCCAACGATCGGCCGCCGCGAACCGCCGAGGAGCCACGTCGTTTTCCCGACGCATCGAGTCGTACCGCGCTGTTCCCCCGGGCCGAGCGGCCGGCGCTGGAATCGGGATCCGTCAGCACTGCGCAACCGCAGACCGCCGATCCCGGCGAATTCCGCGCCAGCTAGGCCAGTCGGGGCCCTTTCTCAGAACATTCTCAGCCGCGCCGCCCATTTATCCAGTTCAGGGCTTGTGAGATCGGCGATCCGCGGGAACTCTGTCATCGAGTCGGGCGTTGTACCGATGAACAGTTGCTTCGACCAGGAGGTCATCATGGCAAACTTCTACACTTCGCTCGATCGCGATCTGGACGCCCAGAGTCCAGCCGCTGACCTTGTACGTGTGTACCTCAACGGCATCGGCAAGACCGCTCTGCTCAGCGCCGAAGACGAAGTCGATCTCGCCAAGCGCATCGAAGCCGGCCTCTACGCCCAGCACCTGCTCGACACCCGAAAGCGTCTGGGCGAGAACCGCAAACGGGATCTGGGGATCGTCGCCCGCGACGGCCAGGCGGCCCGCCAGCACCTGTTGGAGGCCAACCTCCGACTGGTCGTCTCGCTGGCCAAGCGGTACACCGGTCGCGGAATGCCACTGCTCGACCTGATCCAGGAGGGCAACCTCGGGCTGATCCGTGCGATGGAGAAGTTCGACTACGCCAAGGGGTTCAAGTTCTCGACCTACGCCACCTGGTGGATCCGTCAGGCCATCACCCGGGGCATGGCGGACCAGAGTCGCACCATCCGGCTGCCCGTGCACCTGGTCGAGCAGGTCAACAAGTTGGCCCGGATCAAGCGGGAGATGCATCAGACCCTCGGCCGCGAAGCGACCGATGAGGAACTGGCCGAGGAATCCGGCATTCCGGTGCACAAGATCAACGACCTGCTCGAGCACAGCCGCGACCCGGTCAGCCTGGACATGCCCGTCGGCACCGACGAAGAGGCACCGCTGGGCGACTTCATCGAGGACGCCGAGGCGATGTCAGCGGAGAACACCGTGATCTCCGAACTGCTGCACACCGACATCCGCCACGTACTGGCCACCCTCGATGAGCGCGAGCAGCAGGTGATCCGACTGCGGTTCGGCCTCGACGACGGCCAGCCCCGGACCCTCGACCAGATCGGCAAGCTGTTCGGGCTCTCCCGCGAACGGGTGCGCCAGATCGAGCGCGAGGTGATGGGCAAGCTGCGCAACGGCGACCGCGCCGAGTTGCTCCGGTCGTACGCGAGCTAGCAGGTCCCGTGCCGTTGGTGTGCCCGCCGGAACTTCCGGCGGGCACACCTGCATGTGCGGGCCTCGATCCCCGCTGACCCAACGCCTTTCGCGCCGCTGAACAAGTAGACTCGGGCTGCGACGAAGGGTGCCCTAATGAACGACCTGGTCGACACCACGGAGATGTACCTGCGCACCATCTACGACCTCGAGGAAGAGGGCGTGGTGCCGATGCGCGCGCGGATCGCCGAGCGGCTTGAACAGAGCGGTCCGACGGTCAGCCAGACGGTGTCGCGGATGGAGCGCGACGGACTGCTCCGCCTAGCCGGCGACCGCCACCTCGAACTGACCGACAAGGGTCGTAAGCGCGCCATCGAGGTGATGCGCAAACACCGACTCGCCGAGCGCCTGCTGGTAGACATCATCGGGCTGCCCTGGGAGGAGGTGCACGCCGAGGCCTGTCGCTGGGAGCACGTCATGAGCGAAGAGGTCGAGCGTCGCCTGGTGCAGGTGCTGGAGAACCCGACGGTATCGCCATTCGGCAACCCAATACCGGGTCTGGCATATCTGGGCATTGCAGAGGCCGAGCCGGACAACTACGACCTTGTCCGGCTGACCGAGTTGCCGGTTGCGTCTTCGGTGGCCGTGGTTGTCCGCCAACTCACCGAGCACGTCCAGGGTGACGCCGACCTGGTCGGCCGGCTCAAGCAGGCCGGCGTCGTTCCCGATGCGAGGGTGCTGGTGCAGACCAGTCCCGAGGGCGACGTCACCGTCATGGTGAGCGGGCACAGCAACGTCGAACTGCCCCATGAGATGGCGCACGCAGTGAAGGTGGAGAAGGTCTAGCCGTTCGAGGGGCGGCTGCCACCTAGACAGCGCGGCGACCGAAGGCACGCCGCGGCGGAAGCCGCACACCGAGTTTCTCGGCCAGTCGATAGCCGGTTCCCGCCAGTTCACGGATCTGTTCGGGCCGCATTCCCGATTGCAGTGCGGTGTCGAGCATCCCCGCCATCCGGTGATTCGGGTCACCACTCAGCGCCGCTTCCAACGCCAGTCCGGCCAGTGGTCCGTCGCCGCGCGCATACGCCGAAAAAGCAAGCAGCACAAGCGCTTCAACGCGCCAGGGATCGGGCAGCAACCGGGAAAGCACAGCCCACAGCGTCTCGGCCTTGCCGGCGTCGACACCGACGGCCAGGGCATACAGCGTGTCCCGGACGGCGACGTCGGTGAAACTGCACGCCAGCCCGGCGATCTGCTCGTCATCCAGTTCGGCGCCCTCGCACACCCTTGCGGCCGCGGCGATCGCCTCGGTGACATCGCGGCCGCCACGGGCGTAGGGGTCGGCCTGCCAGTCGGTATCCCGACGCCGACTGTGCGCCTCGATAACCTCAGCGAGTGCGGCTGTGCGGGCCGGGTCGCTCACCGCGATGACTGCCTGCAGGTCCGACCGGCGCGCGTAGAGACGACGACCGTCGAGAACCGCGGCGGCAGCCAGTGGCGAGGCACCCGGATCCTCGACGGCGCCGCGTGAGCCGCAGCCGTCGACGCAGTGCCAGGTGCCACTGGGGGCCACCATGTCCACCACGTGAGCGGCGTACAGACCCACCTGGCGATCAGCCAGGGCAGCCAAAAGCGCGTCGCACAGTTGCCGATGGCCGTCATTGCACATCGGGCACAGGGCCCCCTCGGCATCGACGATCACCGCAACCACCGTCTCGGCGCCCGATGACGCTGCCACCTCAGCGACACGGTCGACGTTGTCAACGAGTTCGTCGGACAGGTCGACCCGCATGACAGCTCCCATGCGTTCCCCTTCCAGCGACACGACAACGAGGGATTTCTCCGGGACGAAGCCGAGGACGGCGGGCAGTGCCGCGATCAGCGCGCCCGGTTGGGTGAAGCGGTACTCCGCGTGGTGTGATCTCATGCCCCCGACGCTGCCAAGGGAATCTGTCAGCCATCCCCGTGCGGGCCGGCCGTCGCAGCACCGCTGTGGAGCAACACCGGACTGTGAATAGTGAGAATTCACTCCGTATTGACCTGACAACGTGCGGGATCCGCCGAACCGGCGTATCTCTATTCCTCATGGGTATGGAGTACGACCTCGTCGTCATCGGTTCGGGTCCGGGTGGCCAGAAAGCTGCGATCGCCGCAGCCAAGTTGGGAAAGACCGTCGCGGTGGTCGAACGTGGCCACATGCTGGGCGGCGTCTGCGTCAACACCGGCACCATTCCGTCCAAGACGCTGCGCGAGGCCGTCCTGTACCTGACCGGGCTCAACCAGCGCGAGATGTACGGCGCGAGTTACCGGGTGAAGGAGAAGATCACCCCGGCTGACCTGCTGGCCCGCACCCAACACGTCATCGGCAAAGAGATCGAGGTGGTGCGCAGCCAGCTGATGCGCAACGGCGTCGAACTGTTCACCGGCCATGCCCGGTTTATCGACGAACACACCATCCTGGTCGACGACCCCAGCCACGCCGAGCGGATCACCATCGGCGGGCGCTACGTCGTCATCGCCACCGGAACCACCCCGGCTCGGCCCGGTGGCGTGAACTTCGACGACGACCGGGTCCTGGACTCCGACCAGATCCTGGAGTTGAAGTCGT
>CAMCWJ010000243.1 GCA_945882475.1 Bifidobacterium breve | reverse complement strand
GGTGCTGCCGCCGCCGGAGGCGCTGGTGTTCGCCCAGGACAAACTGCTGATGCGTCGTCGGCTCTTGGAACTGGGGGTGCCGGTGCCGCGGTTCACCGCGGTCACCGCGGTCGACGACGTGGACGCCTTCGCCGCAGAGGTGAACGCCCCGGTGGTGGTCAAGACCGTGCGCGGCGGGTACGACGGCCGCGGTGTGGTGCTGACCCGCGACCTCGCCCATGCCCGCGAGGCGGTCGCGGGATACCTGGCCGAGGGCGTGGAGGTGCTGCTGGAGGAACGCGTGGCGATGCGCCGCGAACTCGCCGCCCTGGTGGCCCGGTCCCCACTCGGGCAGGGGGCGGCGTGGCCGGTGGTGGAAACTGTTCAGCGCGAGGGGATTTGCGTCACCGTGCTGGCTCCGGCGCCCGGACTTTCCGACGAGCTCTGCGCCCAGGCCGAACAACTCGGCCTGCGGATCGCATCGGAGTTGGGTGTGGTCGGGGTGCTCGCGGTTGAACTCTTCGAGACACTCGACGGCACGCTGGTGGTCAATGAGTTGGCGATGCGCCCGCACAACTCCGGCCACTGGACCATGGACGGCGCGGTCACCGGCCAGTTCGAGCAGCACCTGCGGGCGGTGCTGGACTATCCGCTCGGAGACACCCGGCCGATCGCTGCGGTGACGGTGATGGCCAACGTTCTGGGCGCACCGCAGACCCCGGCGATGGCCATGGACGAACGGCTTCACCACCTGTTCGGCCGGATCCCGGACGCCCGCGTGCACCTCTACGGCAAGCAGGAACGTCCCGGCCGCAAGATCGGACACGTCAATGTTCTGAGCGCTGACGGTGAGGTGGCTCGGGTGCGGGAGCGCGCCGAGCGCGCGGCACACTGGTTATCGCACGCGGAGTGGACCGACGGATGGGACGGGCATGGCCGGTAACGCCACTGGGCAGCAACCCCGGGTCGGGGTGATCATGGGCAGCGACAGCGACTGGCCGGTGATGGTTGGCGCGGCGGAGGCATTGGCCGAATTCGAGGTTCCCTTCGAGGTAGGCGTGGTCTCGGCGCACCGCACCCCCGGGCGGATGCTGGACTACGCGCGCGGCGCGGCCGGACGCGGCATCGAGGTCGTCATCGCCGGTGCCGGGGGCGCGGCGCACCTGCCCGGCATGGTCGCGGCGGCCACGCCGCTGCCGGTGATCGGGGTGCCGGTGCCGTTGGCCACCCTCGACGGCATGGACTCGCTGTTGTCGATCGTGCAGATGCCGGCCGGCGTGCCGGTGGCGTGCGTGTCAATCGGTGGGGCCCGCAACGCCGGGTTGCTGGCGGTGCGCATCCTGGCGGCCGGTGACCCGGGTCTGCGTCGCCGGATGACGGAGTTCCAGACCGGCCTCGAGGAGGCTGTGCTGGAGAAGGACCGGGCGCTTCGCGAGCGTTTACTCGGCGGGTAGGGGAGCGGGTAGATTTGTCCGAAATAACGAGGAGGCTGTGATGGGTGGCAACACGTCGTTCGATGTCTTTCAATTGCCCGAGGAACACGACGAACTGCGCACTGCGATTCGCGCGCTGGCGGAGAAGGAGATCGCTCCGCACGCTGCCGCGGTAGACGAAGAGGCACGTTTCCCGCAGGAGGCCCTCGACGCACTGAACGCGTCGGGCTTCAACGCGATTCACGTGCCCGACGAGTTCGGCGGTCAGGGCGCGGACTCGGTGGCCGCCTGCATCGTGATCGAGGAGGTCGCCCGGGTGGACGCCTCGGCGTCGCTGATCCCGGCGGTCAACAAACTCGGCACCATGGGCCTGATCCTGCGGGGGTCCGACGCGCTCAAGAAGCAGGTGCTGCCCGAGATCGCCGAGGGCAAGATGGCCTCGTATGCGCTCTCCGAGCGCGAAGCCGGCAGCGACGCCGCGGCGATGCGGACCCGGGCCAAGGCGGACGGCGATGACTGGATTATCAACGGGTCCAAGTGCTGGATCACCAACGGCGGCAAGTCCGCCTGGTACACCGTGATGGCGGTGACCGATCCGGACAAGGGCGCCAACGGAATTTCGGCGTTCATGGTCCACGAGGACGACGAGGGTTTCACCGTCGGGCCCAAGGAACGCAAGCTGGGCATCAAGGGCTCACCGACCACCGAGTTGTACTTCGAGAACTGCCGTGTCCCGGGCGATCGCATCATCGGCGAACCCGGTACCGGCTTCAAGACCGCGTTGGCGACCCTGGACCACACCCGGCCCACCATCGGCGCCCAGGCGGTCGGTATCGCCCAGGGCGCACTGGACGCGGCGATTGAATACACCAAGGACCGCAAGCAGTTCGGCCGCGCGGTCGCCGACAACCAGGGCGTGCAGTTCATGCTCGCCGACATGGCGATGAAGGTCGAGGCCGCCCGGCTGATGGTGTACTCGGCCGCGGCCCGCGCCGAGCGTGGTGAGCCCGACCTCGGGTTCATCTCCGCGGCGTCGAAGTGTTTCGCCTCCGATGTCGCGATGGAGGTCACCACCGACGCCGTCCAACTGTTCGGCGGGGCGGGCTACACCGTCGACTACCCGGTCGAGCGGATGATGCGCGACGCCAAGATCACCCAGATCTACGAGGGCACCAATCAGATCCAGCGGGTCGTCATGTCGCGGGCGCTGCTGCGCTAGGAGCTTTCGGTGCTGCGTAGGTGGGTGATGTCGCCGGCCGCGACGGCCACCCGCTGGGCGCCGGTATCGATGTGCAGTTGACCCAGCTCGTCGAGATCGGTTGCCACACCGATGATCTCCCGATCTCCGGGCAGGATGGCGCGCACCCGGGTCCCCAGCGTCGCGCTGTGCCGACGGTAGTCGGCGATCAGTGCCGGGTCCGCGCCGCCCGCCGCCCGCCAACGGTCGATCCGGGCGGTCCACTCGGCCAGCACGGCACCCAGCAGCACGGCGCGATCAAGCATGGTGCTGCCGAGCATCAGTAGCGAGGTTGCCCGGGGATCCGGGGCCTCCTCCGGGGTGAGCGTGACGTTGAGGCCGATACCGACCACGATGATCGGGTCGGGGGCGGCCACCTCGGCCAGGATCCCGGCCAGTTTGCCCGTCCCGACCAGGATGTCGTTGGGCCACTTCAGGTGTGGCTCCAGCCCGGTCGTCGCGGCTACGGCGTCGCGGACCGCGACCCCGGTCAGCAACGGCAGCCAGCCCCACGCTGCGGGCGCCAGTCCGGCGGCGTCGACCCCGGCCGATAGCGCGATCTGAGATCTCGCCGGCGCCGACCAGCTGCGGCCGTGCCGGCCCCGGCCGGCGCTCTGATACTCCGCGATCAGCACCGCCCCGGCGATGTCCTCGCCGGTCGCGTGCCGGGCCAGCAGATCGGCGTTGGTCGAGCCGGTCGACTCCACCACGTCCAGCCGTCGCCACGGCCGTCCCGGCCCGACCAGATCGTGGCGTACGACCAAGGCGTTCAACGGGCCCCTGTATTCGGTCATCGTCTGTATTCGGTCATCGCTCCATCATGGGCTAGCCTGAGCGGCTGTGAATACTTCGCGCACTTCCCGTTTCCTGCTGTCCGGTTCGCTCGCCGCGGCGCTGTGTGCCGTCGGCCTCGGTGCCGGCGCCGTGGCGCACGCCGATGACCCCAACGCGGTTCCGCCCGCGCTGCTCAACACCCAGTGCTCGCTGGACCAGCTGATGGCCGCCACCAAGGTGGTCGACCCGATCGCCTTCGGCGCGATCGTGGAGAAGTACAACTCCGAGCCGCGGTGGCTGCAGGGTGGCGTGGTCTACCACTTCAATCTGCTGCTGCAGAAGCCCCCGCAGGAACGGCAGGCCGAGGTGGACACCCTGGCCAATGTGTTCCCGGTCTACATGGACCTTTTCCGCACCCAGGAAGCCACCGCCGACGCGGTGGCGGCCACGTGCCCGACATTCCCGGCCGAAGACCCGTCGGTCTGGAATCTCTAGCAGGTCTCAGTCCAGCGTCCGGGTGACCTTCTCGGTCACCCGGCGCCGGTCGAGCAGTGCCGGGTCGGGGTTGGCCAGCTGAACCAGCGACGCCTCGGTGGCGAACACGGCCAGCAGATTTCGGATGATCTCGGCCTCGGTTGACCACGGCTGCGCCGACATCACCCGGTCGGTGGCGACCAGACCCAGATCCACGGCGGCGATGCGCGCCTCGGCGAGCACCTCATCCACCGAGCGCCCGCCGAGGGCGGGGCCCGGATTGCGTTCGGGGACAATCTGATCGCCGTGCACCCGCACCGCGGTGGCGTAGTCGGTGACGCCGATCGGGAGTCCGGATTGCGCTTTGCCGAACGCATCGAGCGACAGCACCGCCACCTCACCGCCGGCTACCGCCTCGTCGGCCTCCGCGAGGCGATCGAGCGTGCAGAACGCAAGATCAGCCGGTCCGCTCAGGCACACCTGCGCACCAATCCACCAGGCGCCCAACATCACAGCCGCGCTCTGCCAGTGCGCGGGCAGCAGCACCGCGGCCCGGGTTCCGGGCCCGGCGCCGAACTCGTCGCGCAACAGATTCGCGGTCTTGGCCGCCCAGTTGGCCAGCGTCACGGTGGAGAGTTCGATGCGCTCGCCGGTGGCGTCGTCGTAGTAGGTGATGCGCGGACCCACCGGATCGGCCGCCAGCAGCGGGTCGAGCAGTTCGCCGGAAAGGGTGGGCATCAGTTGAC
>CAMCWJ010000242.1 GCA_945882475.1 Bifidobacterium breve | reverse complement strand
AGGCTGCGACCCACCTGACCGGTGATCGCGACCACCGGGACGGAGTCCATCTGGGCATCGGCAAGTGGGGTGACCAGGTTCGTCGCGCCCGGACCCGAGGTGGCCATCATGACCCCAACCCTGCCGTTGGCGTGCGCGTAGCCGCTGGCCGCATGTCCCGCGCCCTGCTCGTGGCGGACCAGGACGTGACGCAGTTTCTCCGAATCGAACAGTGGATCGTAGACGGGCAGCACCGCGCCGCCTGGGATGCCAAAGATGACCTCCACGCCGAGTTCTTCCAGCGACCGCACCACCGCCTCGGCACCGGTCATCTGGTGCGGCGCGACGCGCTTGGCGTGCTTGCCGTTGGGCTGGACGTGCGATGCGCCGTTGGTTTCAGCGACCTTGGTCGACGGCTCGGGTGCTCGCGTGGCAGGTGCGCTCACTGGTGTCCTCGTTATCCTCGTTGGGTTTCCTGGGGCAAGAAAAAACCCCCGTCAGCATCGGCTGCTGTACGAGGGTTGCGCGCTGGTGCGACTGGCTAGACCCGGACTGGGACGAGCGCGGCACCAACGCGCTGACCTACTACTACGAGCATCCGAACGGCCTTCATACCTGCGAAGGCTAGCCCCGACACAGGTCAAGCGTCAAATCCGGGTGCGCCACCCGGCCGCCGGCGGCAATGCGATGATGCTGTCATGGCCCGCTCCCGCGAACGCGACGACGCGCGCCTGGTGATCCGGATCTCCCCGATGGCCCATCTGGCGTCGCTGGTCCTGGCGGTGAGTCTGCTGGTGTTCGTGCCGGTGTTGGGCAACTGGAGCCTGGTGCTGATGGTCCTGCCGGTGCTGTCGTCGGTGGCGATCGAGCGTCTGCGCACCGTGGCCGGCCCCGACACCGTGACCGCCCGGGGCCTGCTGTCGAGTCGGACATCGGCGTGGACCGACATCGAGGGCCTGGCGTTCAGCAGGGGCGGCTGGGCACGGGCCTGCCTGGCCGGTGGAACGAGGATGCTGCTGCCCGCGGTGACATTCGCGACCCTGCCGGTACTGACCGCCGCCAGCGCGGGCGTCGTGCCCAACCCGTACGAAACCTAGAACCGCCCCGCCCGTCAGCGGCGGTGTGCAGGCGCGCCGGGAGCCGTCAGGCGAACGGGTTATTACCGCGCAGGAACAGCCAGGCCGCAACGCCGCCGGCTACCCCGAGGACCAGCGCGATGATCGACCCGATGAACGGCCGGCGGGCCCATCCGCGGCTACCGTCGAATCCGTAACGCCCGGGCCCGGCCAGAATGACGGCTGCCGCCAGCGCGGTGAGCACCAGCAAGGACTCTGATCCGTTCGGTCCGAAGAGGAACAGCCCGCCCTCTTTGCGCTGGGTGTCGAACATCACCAGCACCGAATTGACCAGGTAGGCCAACGCCGCGGCGGCCGCCAAGGGCGTGAACAGTCCCAGAACCAGCAGTACCCCGGCGGCGATCTGGGTGCCGGCCGCCACATAGGTCAGCACTTCGGGGTTCTGGTAGCCGGCTTCGGTCAGCGTCGTCTTCAGGCCGTCGAGGCCGCTGCCACCCCACCAGCCGAATGCTTCCTGCAAACCGCGCGCGATGAACACCACCCCGAGGGTCAGGCGCAGCAGGAGCAGGCCGAGATCCTGGGTGCCGCGCTTACCGGCGTGGCCGGATCGTTCCTCGGCGTCAACGGCCGGGATCTCGACCGGTCCGGGACCGGCGTCGGCCGGTGGCTGAACGTAGGGCAGCGGTCCAGGATCGTTGATCATCCCGTATCCGGTGGACGCGGCCGGGCCTGGCGTCGGGGGGACTGCGCCCAGCGGCGGAATCCAGGTGGTCTCGAAGTCGCCGCCGTGGGTCACCGCAGTGAGGTCGTCCTCGGGGTCGACCAGTCGGGCCGACGCCGGACGCGCCGTTGGCTCGTCGGGTCGCTGCCAGCCGGGACCGGGGCTCTGGCTCGTCACCGGGCAAGCGTA
Source organism: Bifidobacterium breve (assembly GCA_945882475.1). Classification (GTDB taxonomy): domain Bacteria; phylum Actinomycetota; class Actinomycetes; order Mycobacteriales; family Mycobacteriaceae; genus Mycobacterium. The sequence continues at coordinate 2,724 of CAMCWJ010000242.1, read as the reverse complement.
AGGGCAATCGGTGCCCAAGTCGGGGATTTGCGCGGCGCTTCCACCTGGCGACATCGCCGGTCGGCACGGCGTCGTGGCACACACCGGCGGGGTGTCCGTAACCTGGCTGGCATGTCAATGGGTCGGCCGTTCACCGGGGTCCTCGCCGCACTGTGCGCGGCGGGCCTCACCGCCTCCGGCTGTGCGCGCTTCGACAACGCGGTGTCCCAGCCGTTCACCACGCCGCCGGAGATGGCGCTCGAGGTGCCGTCCACTCCGCCCCCGCCGCCGCCGCTGCCGGCCAAGCCGTTCCCCAAGGAGTGCCCGGCACCCAATGTGATGCAGGGCTGCCTGGAGAGCACCAGCGGGCTGATCATGGGCCCCGACGGCTCGACCGCCCTGGTGGCCGAACGCACCACCGGCGCAGTCAAGGAAGTCGCGATCCGGGCCGAGCCCAAAGTCAAGACCGTGATCGCCGTGGACGGAAGCGGCGACGGCGGCCTGATGGACATCGTGATGTCCCCCACCTACTCCCAGGACCGACTGATGTACGCCTACATCAGCACACCGACCGACAACCGGGTGATCCGCATCGCCGACGGCGATGTACCCAAGGACTTGCTGACCGGAATACCCAAGGGGGCCAACGGAAACACCGGTTCACTCATTTTCACCAGCCCGACCACTCTGCTGGTGCAGACCGGGGATGCCGGTAACCCGGCACTGGCGGCAGACCCGAACTCTCTGGCCGGCAAGGTCATTCGGATCGAGCAGCCGACCACGGTGAATCCGGCTAAGCCCACGACGGCACTGAGCGGATTGGGCGCGGGCGGCGCCATGTGCCTCGACCCGGCCGACAAATCGCTTTATGTCACCGATCGCGCGCCGTCCGGTGACCGCCTGCAGCGCATCGGCTCGGACGGCAAGGCCACCACCGTGTGGACCTGGCCGAACCGCCCCGGGGTTGCCGGTTGCGCGGCACTGGACGGCACCGTGCTGGTGAACCTGGTCAACACCAAGCAAACCGTGGCGATCAGGTTGGCTCAGGCCACCGGCGCGGTGACCGGCGACCCCGAGGTGGTGCGGGAGAACGAACACGGCCACGCCTGGGCACTGGCGGTCTCGCCGGACGGCAACATCTGGTCGGCGACGGTCAACCGGACCGTCGGCGACGCGGAGAAGCTCGACGACGTGGTGTTCCCACTCTTCAAGTCCGGTGGCGGCTTCCCGCGATCCAAAGACGACCTCGCTTAGGGCGTACCGGGTGTCAGCGGACTGTCAGGTGCAGATATTCGCGCCGGCGCGCCAGCACGCTGGGCAGCCACGGGCCGACGTCTGCGGCATCGAACCAGGAGGTGCGGTCCAACAGCAGGCCCAGCACGGTTGATGCCTCCAACCTGGCCAGTGGTGCTCCGAGGCAGAAGTGCAATCCCTTGCCGAATGTCATGTGGCCCTTGGTCTTCGGCCGGTCCAGACGCAGCTCATCAGGTGCGTCGAACTGGGCCGGGTCACGGTTGGCCGCCCCCCACAGCAGAAGAATGCGAGAGTCCTTTTCCAGGGCGCAGCCGGCCAGTTCGGTGTCGTGCAGCACATGCCGGTGATGCGCCCGAAACGGCGGCTCCAGACGCAGCGTCTCCTCGATGAAGGTCGGCATGAGTAGCGGATCGTCGCGCAGCGCTCGCTGTAACTCCGGCTGTGTGGCGAGAATGGTCACCGCGGTGCCCAGCAGCGAGGCGGTCGACTCCCCGCCGGCGCTGAACAATGAGATCAGGATCATCTGGGCGGTGAAACGGTCCAGTTGCCCCTCGCTGCAGACGGTGGCCAGCACGCTGATCAGGTCGTCGGAGGGAGCGGACTGCGCTCTGTTGAGGTGTTCGACGATGTAGGCGTTGAGTTCACCGAGTGACTTCATCGACGCGTTGACCGAGTCTTCGGACAACAGACCGTCGAGTAGTTGGGTGCTGGCGTATCCCCACCGCGCGAGCTGGTCGGAGTCGGCGTCGGGAACCCCGATCAGCCGGGCGACGATCATCATCGGCAGCCGATTGGCCACGGCGTCCATCCACTCGACCGTGTGGGCGGATGCCTTGAGCGCCCAGAGGTTTTCGAAGGTCGCCACGATATGCGGTTCCAGCTCGCGCACGTGTCTCGCCGTGAACTGGCCGAGCATCAGCTTGCGGTGCACGGCATGGGAGGGATCGTCGGCGGTGGCCAGGATGTGGGTCGGTCCCCCGAGACCGTCCATCATCAACGGCGCGACGCCGCGCTCCGGACTGTAGGTGATCGGGCCGGTCAGGTTGGATGAGAAGTCCTCCGGCCGGTTGGCCGCTTCGCTCACGGCAGCCCAGGTGGCGACGAGGTAAAAACCGGAGTCACCGACCCGGTGCACGCCGCCGTCCTCCCGTAACCGGGCATACAACGGGTAGGGGTCCTGGACAGCCTCATCGCCGAAGAACTCGGCGGGCTCGACCACACCGGTGATAGACATTTGCCTGCCTCCTAACGCCGTAGGCCGGTCAGGACCAGCCCGGGGTCGAATGTCGCGCGCGCGGCAACCGAGGCGGCGGCTGCGGCGACCACCAACGCCGCCTCGCCCTCATAGCCTTTGGGAAAGACGATCTCGGCACTGTCCGGGCCGTCGCGGTGGGCCATCAGCCAATCGTAGACAAGCCAGTCCAGCGCGCACGCCACCGTGAGCGGATCTGCGTCCGGAGACCGGGCCGCCGTCACCACGGCTTGCAGGGC
>CAMCWJ010000241.1 GCA_945882475.1 Bifidobacterium breve | reverse complement strand
TTCTTGATCCGCACCGCCATCAGTGAGTCCAGTCCGAGTTCGATCAGCGGGACCTCCCACGGCAGATCCTCGGGTTCGTAGCCCATCGCACTGCCGACGATCGTCGACAACCGATCGTGCACCGTTTCCGAACCCGGCGACCACTTGCCCAGGCTGGCGGCGACACCGGCACCGGCGGCGAGGCTGTCGTGCAGGATGTCGGCGTCCGGACTCTCCTCGACCGCCTCGGCTGCCGCCGCCGGTGCGCTCATCACGACACCGGCGGCCACCGCGGCGGGCAGCGCCGAGGCGGTGCCGGATCGGCTGACGATGGCGTCGAAAACCAGGGTGAAGGACTCCTCGACCCGGGCGTGCACCTGAACCGAGGCCCCGCCGGGGTGACGGGTCAGCGTCGTCACCAGCCGGGCGCCCTCACCCGGCACCGCACGCTGCTCCGAGGCGGTCAGGGTGGCGTCCGGAATCACTTGTACCGCAGCCGCTTTCACCAGCGCCGCTAGATCGGTCTGGTCCGTGGCGGCGTACTCCCAGACGTGCCGGCCATCAGGCATCGCGACGTGCGTGCCGGGGATGATCGACGAACCGTCGGCAGAGAACCGTGCGGCGAGCCAGTGCGGCTTGCGCCGGAACCGGGTCGGCGGGATGTCGGCATAGTCCTGCGGACCCGTCGCCGGCGAGAACAGCGTCCGGAAGTCCAGGTCGTGGCCGTAGACGTAGAGCTGTGCCATGGCGGCCACCATGGAGTCGACCTCGTCCTCTTTGCGGGCCAAGGTGGCCACCAGCTGCGCATCGTGCAGACCAGCCGCGGCCGTCGTCAGCCCGACCTGCATCAACGCGACCGGGTTCGGTGCCAGCTCAAGGAACGTGGTGTGCCCACTGTCGACGGCGTTGCGCACGCCCTGGGTGAAGTGGACGCTGTGGCGCAGACCCTTCTTCCAGTAATCCACGTCGTGGATCGGCTCTCCGCCGGGGCGGATGTAGCCGCCCTCGTGCACGGTGGAGAAGTAGCCGATCTTCAGCGGATTCGCGGTGATGCCCTGCAACTCCGCGGCCAGTTCACCGAGCAGCGGATCCATCTGGGTGGTGTGGCTGGCACCCTTAGTCTGGAATTTGCGGGCGAACTTACCTTCAGCCTCGGCGCGGGCGATGATCGCGTCCACTTGTTCGGGTGGGCCACCGATCACGGTCTGGGTCGGTGCGGCATAGACGCACACCTCCAGATCGGGGAAGTCGGAGAACACCTCTGCGATCTCCTCGGCGGAGTACTCGACCAGTGCCATCAGCCGGATGTACTCGCCGAACAGCATCGCCTCGCCCTCGCCCATCAGGTGCGAACGGGCGCAGATGGTGCGCGTGGCATCAGCCAGTGACAGGCCCCCGGCGAAGTAGGCGGCGGCTGCCTCACCGAGTGACTGGCCCACTACCGCAGCGGGTTTCGCGCCGTGGTGGCGAAGCAACTCACCCAGGGCAACCTGGATCGCGAAGATGGTGACCTGGGTGGTCTCGATTCCGTAATCCTGCGAGTCGTCGAGGATGAGTTCGACGACCGAGTACCCGAGTTCGTCCTGCACCAGTGCGTCGACCTTGTTGATCCAGTCCGCGAAGACCTCGTCGCGCAGATACAGGCTCTTGCCCATTTTGCGGTGCTGAGCGCCGAAGCCGGCCAGCACCCAGACCGGGCCGTTGGACACCGGTCCGTCCGCGCTGAACACCAGCGGACTGGCCTTGCCCTCGGCGATGGCACGCAGGCCCTTGACTGCCTCGTCGTGGTCGTGGGCCATCACCACCGCCCGTGAGCGACCGTGATTGCGCCTCGACAGCGCACGACCGATTGACTCCAGCGAGGACTCACGGCCGGCCGGGCTGTCGATCCAGTCCGCCAATTCCACGGCGGTGGCACGCTTACGGGAAGTCAGAAAGCCCGACACCGCCAGCGGCACAATGGGTTTCGGCGGCTCAGCAGCGTCCTGCGCCTCGAGTTCCTCGCGGGCGATCGCCAATAGCCGCAACGCCTCGTCGGTGAGCCCGGGCAGATCCGACTCGTCGCCGTCGACGTTGTGATGGGCGTCCTCGCCGTACTCGTCGCTGTCGTCTCGGTCGGTGAACTCGCCGTACTCGTCCATCCGGACGCCGCCCACATACACGGCGTCGGCCTCGGCGGCCGACTGCTGCTCCACCTGGGGTTGCGCCTCGGGTTCGGGCTCGACGAGATCCTCCGGCAGCACCTCGCGCAGCACCAGGTGCGCGTTGGCGCCGCCGAACCCAAACCCGGAAACCCCGGCGATCGCGTGTCCGCTGTAGCGGGGCCACTCGGTGACGGTCTCGGCGACCCGCAGTCGCACCGCTTCGAAGTCGATATAGGGGTTGGGCCCGGCGTAGTTGATCGACGGCGGAATCTTGTTGTTGTACAACGCAAGTGCGACCTTGGCCAGGCTCGCCGCACCGGCCGCGGACTCCAGGTGGCCCACGTTGGACTTGACCGCCCCGAGCAATGCGGGCTGGTCCCCGTCGCGGCCCCGGCCGACCACCCGGCCGAGCGCATCCGCCTCGATCGGGTCGCCGAGGATCGTGCCGGTGCCGTGTGCCTCGATGTAATCGACTGTGCGCGGGTTGATCCCGGCGTTGCGGTAGGCCCGGCGGAGCACGTCGGCCTGGGCGTCCGGGTTGGGCGCGAGCATGCCGTTTGACCGGCCGTCGTGATTGACCGCGCTGCCGGCGATCACGGCCAGGATCCGATCGCCGTCGCGTCGCGCGTCGGCAAGCCGCTTAAGAACCAGCATGCCGCCGCCCTCGGAACGGGCGTAGCCGTCGGCGTCGGCGGAGAACGACTTGATCCGGCCATCGGGCGCCAGGACGCCGCCGACCTCATCGAAGCCCAGCGTCACCGCCGGGGTGACCAGAGCATTGACCCCGCCGGCGAGGACCACGTCGGCCTCGCCGGTGCGCAGAGCCTGAACCCCGGCGTGCACGGCGACCAGAGACGACGAACACGCGGTGTCGATCGCCACCGACGGGCCGCGGAAGTCGTAGAAGTAGGACACCCGGTTGGCGATGATCGAACTCGCGGTGCCGGTGATGGCGTAGGGGTGCGCGGTGCGCGGGTCCATCATCGCCAGGTAGCTGTAGTCGTTGGTGGAGCTGCCGACAAAGACCCCGACGCTGGTGCCGCGCAGGCTCGACGCCGGGATGCGGGCGTGCTCGAGGGCCTCCCAGGTCAACTCGAGCGCGAGTCGCTGCTGCGGATCGATGTTGTCGGCTTCCATCTTCGACAGCGCGAAGAACTCGGCGTCGAATCCCTTCAGGTCGGCCAGATATCCGCCTCGGGTGCGGGCCTTGGCGATCCGCTCGGCAAGCCGCGGCTCGTCCATGAACTCCGCCCAGCGACCCTCCGGCAGGTCGGTGATAGCGTCGCGGCCTTCCAGCAACGCGTCCCACATCTGGTCGGGGGTGTTCATCTCGCCGGGAAATCGGGTGCCCAGCCCGACGATAGCGATATCGGCGAGATCGGCTGTGCGCGACCAGTCCTCGTCGGGATCGACGGCCTCGGGTTCCGGTTCGCCCTCGACGATCACCGTCGCCAAGGCCTCGATGGTGGGGTGCCGGAAGGCCACCGTCGCCGTCAGGGTGACCCCGGTGAGATCCTCGATGTCGCTGGCCATCGCCACCGCGTCGCGCGAGGACAACCCCAGCTCGACCATCGGGACGGATTCGTCGATCGAAGCGGGCGGCTGTCCGGTGGCATTGGATACCCAGTTGCGCAGCCACTCGCGCATCTCGGGCACCGACAGGTCGCTCCGCGCCGGCGTCAACTCACTACCGGGTACGACGGGGCTTTCGCCGATGATCTCCGGCGATTCGTCAACGGGATTGTTCTCCTCAGACACCCGGCCTCACCCCGTGCGTGGCTTCGTGTTCTGCCCGGTCACGCTTCGTCGTCCGGGAAGTCATTGGCCACCTTCCCACTGCGCAGGCTGCCGTCTAGGTAGGCCGCCCGGCAAGCGCGTCGACCGATCTTGCCGCTGGAGGTGCGCGGGATCGCGCCGGCCGACGTCAACAGCACGTCGCGCACCGTCACACCGTGCCGCACGGCGATGGCCGCGCGGATGTCGTCGGCGATCGGACCGACCTCGAGCTTGTGCGAGCCCGGTGCCCGCTCGGCGACGATCACCAGTTGTTCGGACGTGTCGTCAGGCACCCGCTTGAGACCGGCGTGGGAGTCCTCGAAGACCTCGTCGGGCAGTTCGTTGGCCGGCACCGAGAACGCCGCGACATAGCCGGTGCGCAGCGCCCGGCTGGCCTCCTGCGCCGAGTACTCCAGGTCCTGCGGATAGTGGTTGCGGCCGTCGATGATCACCAGATCCTTGACCCGGCCGGTGATGTACAGATCGCCCTCGTAGTAGGTGCCGTAATCGCCGGTGCGCACCCAGGTGCCGTCGTCGGCCGCCCCGTCTGCATGCGAGGGTTCGGTGCGCGACTTCAGGATGTTCTGGAACGTCGCCTGGGTCTCCTCGGGCTTGCCCCAGTAGCCGATTCCCATGTTCTGGCCGTGGATCCAGATCTCCCCGATCTGGCCGTCGGGTAGTTCGGTGGCTGTTTCGCTGTCGACGATCGCCGCCCACTCGGCGACACCGACCTTGCCGGCCGAGGCCTGGGCGACGGCGTTGGCGGCATCCGCCGACACCTCGACGAAGTGCTGCCGGTTGAGTTCGTCGCGGTCCACGTGGACGATTT
>CAMCWJ010000240.1 GCA_945882475.1 Bifidobacterium breve | reverse complement strand
ACCGACGCCGTCAAGTCCTCCGCCGCTTCAGCAGTGGCAGCACTGCACCGGCGCGGATTTCGTACCGTGCTGCTCACCGGCGACAACTCCGCGGCCGCAGCCGCGGTGGCGGCGCAAGTCGGCATCGACGAGGTGATCGCCGAGGTGCTCCCGGAGGGCAAAGTCGACGTCGTCGAGCAGTTGCGCGAGCAGGGTCGGGTGGTGGCCATGGTCGGTGACGGCATCAACGACGGCCCCGCCCTGGCTTCGGCGGACCTGGGCCTGGCGATCGGACGTGGCACCGACGTGGCGATCGCCGCGGCCGACATCATCCTGGTCCGTGACAACCTCGAGGTGGTGCCGCAGGCCCTGGACCTGGCCCGGGAGACCATGCGCACGATCCGAGTCAACATGGCGTGGGCCTTCGGCTACAACGTCGCCGCCATCCCCATCGCCGCCGCGGGATTGCTCAACCCGTTGATCGCGGGCGCAGCGATGGCGTTCTCGTCCTTCTTCGTCGTGTCCAACAGCCTGCGGTTGCGCAACTCCGGCGTCGCCGCCCGACCCACAGGTAGGTAGCGCCATGTCCCAGACCTTCACCGTTGCCGGACTGAGTTGCCAGAGTTGCGTCAAGCACGTGACGGGCGCCCTGTCGGCACTTCCCGATGTCACCGCGGTCACTGTGGAACTCGGCACCCCGTCGTCGGTGCATGTCGATGCCGGCCGGACGCTCAGCGACGACGAGGTTGCGGCCGCACTCGCCGAGGAGGGCGACTACGCGCTGGTGGAGTGACTCAGCTTCGGCCGCGGGCCAACTCGCGCAACATGTTGTTGTAGGCATCCATATCGTCGTCGTAGCCGGCGTCGGAGTGGCGGTCGGAGCGGGCCGAGGTTCGTCTGTCCTGGCGCGCCCACTGTGTGACCAGGGCGATGACCACCATCACCAGCGGCACTTCGCTTGAACCCCAGGCGATTGCGCCGCCGAGGTGCTGATCGTCGGTGAGACTCGGCACCCACGGCAGCGCCAGCCCGCGATAGAACGTCTCGCCGATAGCCGAGTTCATCGTCATTGTTGCGATGCCGAAGAACGCGTGGAAGGGCATCACTGCAAACAGCAGGGCGAGGCGGCCGATGAAGGGTAGGCGCCGCGGGCCGGGGTCGATACCGATGATGCCCCAATAGAACAGGTACCCGGTGAGCAGGAAGTGCACGCTCATCAGCTCATGCCCCCAGTGGTAGCGCACCAGGGTGTCGAAAAGCGGGGTGAAGTACACCGCGTAGAGCGAACCGACGAACAAGACGAATGCCGTTACCGGATGGGACAGGACACCGGTTAGCGGGGAGTGCACGACCCGCAGGATCCACTCCCGCGGACCGGGTGGAGCACCGGGGCCGACTGACCCCAGTGAGCGCAGTGCCAGGGTGACGGGCGCGCCGAGGACCAGCATCACCGGTGTAAACATGTTCAGGCTCATGTGCTCCACCATGTGGACGCTGAACATCGCCGACCCGTAGGAGCGGATTCCCGAACTGGTCGCGAGCAGCATCGCCAGGCAGCCGGCCAGCCACGCCAGCAGACGGCCGACCGGCCAGCGGTCACCGCGGCGGCGCAGTCGCACGACCCCGGCGATGTACAGCGCCGCCAGCGCCACGGCCGCGAAACCGAGGAGGGTGTCGAAACGCCAGAATGTCATCAACCGCGCAGCCGTCGGCGGGCCGGGAAGTTCGTAGCCCAGCAAGATGTCCCACACGGTGGGCCGGGTTGCGAGTAGTCGCGGGGCGGTCTGGACAGCCATCGCCGAGACCGCGGCCAACGCGACGATTGCGGTCAACGCGCTAATCACCGGCGCCCTTCGGCGCAGATCCAGAATGACCCCGGCGATCACCGCCGCGCCGGCTAGCAGCCCGAGGCCGCCGTAGCCCGAGGACCACGGCGGGCCGGCCAGCAGTACGAGCAGTCCCGCCCCGTAGATCAAAGTCAGCGCGCCGGCGGTCACGGCGGCGATCCGCACAGTGCGGCTGGTCGCGCTCTTCGGAGCCGACGTGCGGCAGGTCGCACTCTTCGGAGCCGACGCCCCGGCGATCTTCAGACCCGCGAGTGCTGCGATGGCGATCGCGAAGACGATCACCGCGCCGGTGGCGTAGTCGTGATCGGGGCCCTGGCCGGCGTTCCCGGTAACCGGCACTGCCAGCACCCCGACAATGGCTGGAATGACCAGTGGCACATGCCAATCCCACCGCAGCGTGAGGCGCACCCCCACCGTCAGCACCGCGGCGCAGAGGGTTACCACCACCCAGCCCCGTGCTGTCTCCGAGGCGCCCAGTGCCGAGCCGATCAGGCCGCTGCTCAGCAACCGGAGCACGGAGACACCGGCGTCGGTCGCGGCCTGCACCACCACCATGGCGGCCGCCACCGCCAGCCACACCAGCGACGCCCGCTCGATCAGCAGGTGCGCCCGGAATGCGCCTGCGTCGAGGATCCCGCGGGCATCGGGCCGGGCGGAGACCAGGACGAAAATCAATCCGCCCAGGCAGGTCGCGCCGGCCAGTGTCGCGGCGAAGTGCCCGGCGACCTCGGCGGCGGCTGTCGGGTTTCCCGGTGTCAGCGTCGTTAGTGCGTACGCCACCAGAGCGCAGGTCAGGGCTATGTAGCTCGCCGGTAGCCACCGTCGCGCGGGCCACTCGGCGCCGAGGTCCAGGTTGGTGGCCGTGATCCGCTCCCGTCAGATGAGTTCGAGACGAGTCTACGATCGCGTGTCGTAGCACCGGGCGTGGGGAACTTTGCGCAGGTGCGCACCGACCAATTGGCCGTGACCCGAACTCCTACCCAGCGAACGGACTGCACGCGATGATTCAGGACCTCACCCTGCGGTGGGTGGTGACCGCACTGTTCGCCCTCAGCGCGGCCGAATGCGGGTGGCGGATCATCTCCGGTCGTCGATCCGGGAGCAGTGTGGTGGGGCATTCGCTGCACGCCATCATGGCCGTCGCGATGGCAGTGATGGCCTGGCCGCGCGGGGCGGCGCTGCCCACGACGGCGCCGATGGTGTTCTTCGCGTTGGCCGCGCTGTGGTTCACCGTCGTCGCGGCCCGCGAAGCCGGCCACCGCGGGGCCAACACCTACCACGCGCTGATGATGCTGGCGATGTCGTGGATGTACGCCGCGATGGGTGGCCTGCCCCTGCGGCGCGCCGCCCAGCCCGCCGAGATGTCGGGAATGGACATGGGTCCGGCGACCGCCGGTCATGCGGGTCACGCGGGTCACGGGGGCCACGCGGGTCATTCCGGGCACGGCGGCGGGGGAGGCCATTCGGACATGCCCGCGTGGGCGGGCATGCTGAATTGGATCTGTGCGATCGGATTCGCAGCCGCGTTCGTCTACTGGCTGTACCGCTTCGTCGCCGCCCGGGTTGGGGGCCCCGCGCAGTCGGTGGGGCATCACGTCGGCATTCTCTGTCAGGCCGCGATGGCAGCCGGGATGGCGATCATGTTCGCGGTGATGCTCTAGGCGGCCGAACCGTCGGTGGGGTAGAGGTGTCCGCGCCGGCGGCCCCGAGTTGCGTTGTCGGGCAGCGTAATCTCTACTTCCTCCGCTGCTCCGGTCTTTGCGCCGGGCTTCGGATCGGCAGGCTGGTCGCTGCGTGCCACTAGCAATGCCAGCACGGCGCCGACCACCACCGGCAGGTGGCTCACGATGCGGACGGCCGAGACCGCCCCCGTGACGGCGTCGGCGATCACGTAGCCGGACAGCACGACACCGAAAGCCCCGAGCACCCACGCCAGACCGGCCGCCGCTGTCGGGCGTGCCGCGGCCGCGAGCATCACCACTCCCAGGGCCACCGACCACGCGGTCGACTCGTTGAGCAGGTGTGCGTGCATCGTCGCGTGCGGTAGTCCGAAGTGGGCGCCGAGCGCCTGGGCGATCGCCAGCCCTAGCTGGATCACGCCCACTCCGGCCAGTGCCCACCGCTGCCACGACACCGACCGACCCGACATCAACCGACCCGACATAAACCCCAGCCCGCGGCCTATCCTCGCCCGCTGCAGACTCTGCCCCGGAGCCGGCACGGCGAACACGTTGGACCGCCCGGACAGTCTCCGCAGTATTTGGGTCTGCTCCACGGCCGCGGCATACCACTGCGTGCAGTCCTCACAGCCGCTGAGGTGCTCGTCGACTCGCGGCGCGGGGATCGGTTCGCGCTCTGAGTCGATCCGCGCCGACAGCGCTTCCCGCGCGAGGTTGCACTCCACGGTCCAATAGTCGCGCGCGGGGGGCGGTTTGTTCCAGTCCCGGTATCCCGGGTGGCGATCTCTACCGGTTGGCTGGGCGCTGGCAGTCCGGGCACAACCCGTGCAGGGTCAGACCGGCCTGGTCGGACAGCGTGAACGAACTGCCCTCGATCGCATGTTCCAGCGCGGCGGAGAGCCTGGGGGCAGGCACCTCGATGACCGTTGCGCACTCGGTGCAGACGGCGTGGTGATGCGGCGTGGCCGCCAGGCCGTAGGTGGTCGGGCCGCCATCGGCGGCCAGGGCGTGCAGCACCCCCAGGTCGACCAGCGTGGTGACGGTGCGATACACGGTCGCCAGGTCAGGGGCCTGCCCGCCGGTGACGAGGGATTTCAGGATCCGCTGGTGGATATCGGCGACCGAGAGGTGGCCGTCCACCGGTTCCAGCGCTGCCAGGACCGCGATCCGCGACGGAGTCCGCCGCAGTCCATGCGAGCGCAGCAACTCCCCGATCCGATCTGCCGGGGCAGTGTCCGGGGTAGGCGGTGGGACGGTCACCCGACCAGTGTCGCCCCGGTGC
>CAMCWJ010000239.1 GCA_945882475.1 Bifidobacterium breve | reverse complement strand
CCAACCCTGCCCACGTGCTGCTGCCGATTAGTTGCCATGTTGGTTGTCCCTTGTCTTTCGGCTCAAAAAAGTCAGCTAACCGTACAACAGGAGGTAACGGATCGTTAACGTTCTCCGCGAACACCGGAATGGTGGCAGGACTGCGCCCGCACTGTGGCAGGTACAGGATTCGAACCTGTGTAGGCGTTAGCCGACGGATTTACAGTCCGCTCCCATTGGCCGCTCGGGCAACCTGCCTGGGTGCACCTCGCCGAACGGACCCGGCATGATGCGTTTAGCAGGGTACAACGAGGATGGACCCGGAACATAAACCGGCCGATAAGCCGAGGAGGGGTACCGACAGTGGCCGATTCGTCGTTCGACATCGTCAGCAAGATCGACCGCCAGGAGGTCGACAACGCACTGAACCAGGCGGCCAAGGAACTCTCGACGCGCTTCGATTTCCGCGGCACCGACACCACGATCGAGTGGAAGGGCGAGGAGGCCATCGAGATCGTGTCCTCCACCGAGGAGCGCGCGAAGGCCGCCGTCGACGTGTTCAAGGAGAAGTTGGTACGCCGCGACATATCCATGAAGGCCTTCGATGCCGGCGATCCGCAACCGTCGGGGAAGACCTATCGAGTCAGCGGCACCCTCAAGCAAGGCATCAGCAGCGAGAACGCCAAGAAGGTCACCAAATTGATCCGCGACGAGGGCCCCAAGGCGGTCAAGACCCAGATCCAGGGCGAGGAGATCCGGGTCAGCTCCAAGAGCCGAGATGACCTGCAGGCCGTCATCTCCCTGCTCAAGGGTGCCGACCTCGACGTAGCGCTGCAGTTCGTCAACTACCGCTGACCACACCAGGTAAAACCACGGGCCACCCTGGCCCGACCAACCGGTCAGTGCCTACAGTGGTGTGGATCACCCCGGCACTACAGCGAGGACCGCGATGACCGTCACCCCGCATGAAGACACCCGTCCGGTTGAGTCCGACGCCGGCACTTACGACGTCGTCATCATCGGCGCCGGAATCTCCGGGATCGGGGCGGCCTACCGGCTCGCCGAGTCCAATCCGGCCACCCGTTACGTCATCCTCGAACAGCGCGACCGCATCGGCGGCACCTGGGACCTGTTCCGCTATCCGGGCGTGCGCTCGGACTCCTCGATCTTCACGCTCTGCTGGTCGTGGGAGCCGTGGAGCGGCGACGAGTACGTGGCCGACGGCGATCAGATCCGTGACTACATGGAGGGCGCCGCCCGCAAGCACGGCATCTACCCGCATATCCGCTTCCGCTCCACAGTGGCCTCGGCGGACTGGGACTCGGCCACCGACACCTGGACGGTGCACGTCACCGAGAACGGCGAGCGCAAGACCTACCGCAGCCGCCTGGTGTTCTTCGGCTCCGGCTACTACAACTACGCGCAGCCCTACACCCCGGAGTTCCCCGGCCTGGCCGACTTCGCCGGCACGGTGGTGCACCCGCAGTTCTGGCCTGAGGACCTCGACTACACCGGTAAGAAGATGATCGTCATCGGCAGTGGAGCCACCGCGGTCTCGCTGGTGCCCGCCCTGGCGCGCAAGGCTGCGCACGTGACCATGCTGCAGCGCTCCCCCGGGTATCTGCTGTCGATGCCGCGGGTGAATCCGGCGTTGTCGCCGATCCGAAAGTTCCTGCCGCGCAAGGCTTCCTACTCGATCATCCGGTCGATCGCGCTGACCTTCGAGAAGCTGATGTGGGTGGTCGCCCGCGGCGCCCCGGGCGTGGCCAAGAAGATCATCCGGGCGCAGAACACCAGCATGTTGCCGCGGAACTACCCGGTGGACGTGAACTTCAAGCCGCGCTACAACCCGTGGGACGAGCGCATGTGCCTGGTGGCCGACGGCGATGTGTTCGAAGAGATCAGCAAGGGCACCCTCGAGGTGGTCACCGACCATGTCGACCACGTCGACGCGACCGGCATCGTGCTCAAGTCCGGCAGGCACCTCGACGCCGACATCATCGTGACCGCCACCGGCCTGCAACTGCAGGCCCTCGGCGGCGTGCGGATCACCGTGGACGGCGCCGAGGTCAAGCCGCAGGACCGGTTCTCCTACAAGGCACACATGCTCGAGGACGTGCCCAACCTCATCTGGTGCATCGGATACACCAACGCCTCCTGGACGCTTCGCGCGGACATGACCGCCCGCTCGGCGGCCCGACTGCTGGAGCACATGAACGCCCATGGCTACACCCACGCCTACCCGCACCTCAGTGGCGGTCCGATCGCCGAGGCGCCGCTGTGGAATCTGCAGGCCGGCTACGTGCTGCGCAACCCGCACGCACTGCCCAAGTCGAGCACCAAGCGGCCGTGGGTGGTGCGGCAGGACTTCCTGGCCGACTCCATCGACCACCGCTTCCTGGACAAGATCGACGAGGACATGGTGTTCGGGCGGGTTTCCAAGCCCGCTCTGGTCGGGTAGCCGGGCGATCGTCGCGGTTTCCGCAGAACGCCCGTCGAACCCACCCGCGCGGCATTACGTTGCAACCATGACAGTTGAGGGCCGCGAACCACAGGTCGTCGTGCTCGGCGGAGGATCCTGGGGCACCACCGTCGCCTCAATCTGCGCCCGCCGCGGCCCGACAGTGCAGTGGGTGCGCTCGGCGGAAACCGCGGAGGACATCAATAAGAACCACCGCAACTCCCAGTACCTCGGCGAGGAGGTCGAGCTGCCGGAAAGCCTGCGCGCCACAAACGATTTCGCCGAAGCCGCGCACTGTGCCGACGTGATCGTGATGGGCGTTCCCTCGCACGGCTTCCGCGGCGTGCTCATCGAACTCGCCAAGGAACTGCGGCCGTGGGTGCCGGTGGTCAGCCTGGTCAAGGGTCTCGAGCAGGGCACCAACATGCGGATGAGCCAGATCGTCGAAGAGGTGCTGCCCGGCCACCCCGCCGGCATCCTGGCCGGGCCGAACATCGCCAAGGAGGTCGCCGAGGGCTACGCAGCCGCGGCGGTGCTGGCCATGCCGGACCGCAATCTCGCGGCCAATCTGGCGAGCATGTTCCGCACCAAGCGATTTCGCACCTACACCACCGACGACGTCGTCGGCGTCGAGATCGCCGGAGCGCTCAAGAACGTCTACGCGATCGCCGTCGGGATGGGCTACGCGATGGGCATCGGGGAGAACACCCGTGCCATGGTGATGACCCGGGCGGTGCGCGAGATGAGCAAACTCGGCGAGGCCATCGGCGGCCAGCGCGATACCTTCTCCGGTCTGGCCGGCATGGGCGACTTGATCGTCACCTGCACCTCACAACGCAGCCGCAACCGCAGCGTCGGCGAAGCACTGGGCTCCGGAAAGCCCATCGCCGAGATTCTCGCCGGCATGAACCAGGTCGCCGAGGGCGTCAAGGCCGCCAGCGTGATCATGGAGTTCGCCGAGAAGTACGGCCTGAGCATGCCGATCGCCCGCGAGGTCGACGCGGTGATCAACCACGGCGCCACCGTCGAGGACGCCTACCGCGGTCTGATGGCCGAGAAACCCGGCCACGAGGTGGACGGGACGCGCTTCTAGCCGGCGGGCTGGGCCAACAGCGGGTTGACCCCGTTGATGTAGGTCTGCGTCGGGCCGATGACGAAGCCCACCTGGTCGCGGGAGTTCAGGCAGGCCAACACCCCGGCGTCGTCGACTCCGCAGCTGACCTGCCGGAAACTGAGGCGGCTGTTGGGCGGCAGCGGCTTGACGGGTCCGGCCGCGGCGAAGATCGGGCCATTGGTGCTGGCGAACGTGGGCGCTCCGATCGGGCCGCCGCTGACCAGGTTTGCCCCGTCCGGCGCACCGGGCAGTGGGCCGTTGCAGCCGTAGTCGCCGTTGAAGGTGTCCAGGATGCAGACGATGCCGGGCGGGCCGGCGAACGCGTACCACCGTCCGGACATGGCGGCGTAGTCCATCGGGTTCAGCGGCGCGTAGGCGTTGACGTTGGGAATCGGCGGCGGCGCGGGCTCGGGATCGGCCCAGCCCGCCGCGGGCGGACCCACCATCAGCAGACCGGCCACACCTGCCGCGACCAGCAGAGTTCGGACCAACATCACAACAGGGTACCGAACCCGGTGCTCGCCGATCGGCCCGCGCCCGGATTCGTCAACGGAGGTCTACTCTGAAAGCCATCTGTACGTAACCTGAGAAAGACCGAAAGGCCCCGGTATGAATCGGCCCATCGCACACGTTGTGCGTATCGGCGCGACAACCGGCGGCGTTGCCACGGCGCTGATGCTGCTGGCCACCACCGGGCAGACCACCGACGGGTTCGTACACACCAACTTCACCGGTCCGCTGGGCGTGTTCGGCGCTCCGGCCGCCGACGGTGGGAGCGGGTTGCTCGCCATCGGCGACGGCACCGGCGACGCCGGCGAACTCGCCGCGCTGCTCGACAGCGCGACCCCGGTCGGCGCGGGACCCGCCGCCGGGTATCGGGTGGCCTACGAGACCGGCGCAGCGCCCAACACCGCTGGGCTCACCGTCGTCGGCTCGTCCGGATCCCTCGGTGCGCCGATGTCCAAGCAGTCGCTGCCGGCGGCCTCGAAACCGTTGGTCGACGCCCGGGGCACGGTGGACTGCACCGGTGCCATCAGCTGCCTCACCGATCCGAAGACCCACGTGACCAGGGTGACCTACCCGGACGGCATCGTCGCCATGGTGCAGCAGGTCAACGACATCACGGTGATCGCCTACGAGACGGTCACCAACTCGCTACCCGAGCAGCTACAGAGCCTGCTCCCGCAGGTGCCCAAGGCCGCGGCGGCCGTCGGGCCGGCCGCGCCGGCTCCTGCT
>CAMCWJ010000238.1 GCA_945882475.1 Bifidobacterium breve | reverse complement strand
CCCCGACACTGCGATGAACGACCGCCAGAAACGGCCGCGATTGATACTTCGATTCTACCGGCTGGATCCGACAAGCGCACTAACAAAAGCATCTATTTTTTGCGAACCCCGCGCAAAATCGTCGATGGGCATACGATTCGGCTATGGCCCCTTCGCTGCCCCACGTTCCGCGGCCACCGCTGGGGCTACCGGACCCGCTGCGGCGGATCCACCTCGCCCGCGATCTTGATTCGGTGACCGATGTCGGCCCCGAGGATCCACCCGAGGCCGGCGGAGTCAGCGCCCGCCGGGTCGAGGCGATGTGGCGATCGGTCCGCGACTGGTATCACAGCGGAGTACACCCCGCTATGCAGGTGTGTGTCCGACGCAACGGCGCGGTGATCCTCAACCGGGCCATCGGCCATGCCCGCGGCAACGGCCCGAACGACGGCCGCAACACCGAGCGGGTGCGCGCGACCGTCGACACCCCGTTCTGCGTCTACTCCACCTCCAAGGCCGTAACCGCCTTCGTCGTGCACAAACTCATCGAGCGCGGCGTGCTCGGTGTCGACGATCCCATCGCCGACTACATCCCCGGCTACGAGAAGAACGGCAAGCACGAGATCACCATCGGCCACGTGCTGGATCACCGGGCCGGGGTGCCGAACCTGCCGCGCCACGCACTGGATCTCGACAACCTTGGCGACCGCCAATACATGGCCGACATCCTGGTCAACGCGGCACCGTTCGCCAAAGCCGGCCGTTATCTGGCTTACCACGCGGTCTCGGGTGGGTTCATCCTCGGCGAGGTCGTGCACGCCGCCACCGGCAAGGACATCCGCGCGGTACTCGCCGAGGAGTTCCTGGACCCGCTGGGGTTCCGCTGGACCAACTACGGCGTCGCGGCGGACGACGTCGACAAGGTCGCGCTCAACTATGTCACCGGCCCGCCGACGGCTCCGCCGTTGTCCAATCTGCTCACCCGGGCGTTGGGTATCGGCGTCGACAGCCTGGTCAAGCTCACCAACGATCCGCGTTTTCTCACCGGGATCGTGCCGGCGGCCAACATGGTGACCACGGCATGGGAGATGTCGCGCTTCTTCGAGATCATGCGCCGCGGAGGCGAACTCGACGGCATCCGGGTGATCGGGACCGAGACCATCCGGGAGGCGCTCATCGAGCGTTCACACCTCGAGGTCGACCTGTCGCTGGGGTATCCGACGCGGTTCTCCCACGGCCTGATGCTCGGCGCGCGGATGGTGAGCCTCTTCGGCCTCGACACCCAGCAGGCCTTCGGACACCTCGGCTTCACCAACACCCTCGCCTGGGCCGACCCTGAACGCGCCATCTCAGTGGCCGTCCTCAACAGCGGCAAGCCCATCCTTTACCCCGAGTTCTACATGTTCTTGTCCACCATGCAACGGATCACCACCGAGATGCCGAAGGCACCGAAGTCGGAGCGAATTTTGTAGGGCTACAAGCGCCACTTGGCTGTCAGTCCGCACTGCTAGAACAACGAGGCATGGCACCCGAGAACTTCTTGTATATAATCTAGAAGTTATATTACGATGGCTTGGGAAGTAGTGCTACTGGAACAGGTGGAGACCTGGTACTTCACGCTTGATGAAGGAGTAATAGCCGCCGTTACGGGAGCAATCGACCTCCTGGAGTCTGAGGGTCCGACTCTTGGCAGGCCGACGGTGGACAAGGTAACCGGATCGAAATTTCATAGCCTGAAGGAACTTCGACCCGCAGGCACGAGCATCAGAATCCTGTTCATTTTCGATCCCGAAAGGCAGGCTATTCTTTTGCTCGGTGGCGATAAGTCCGGCGCGTGGAAGGACTGGTACGACCGGAACATCCCGATCGCTGAACGACGGTACGAGAACTGGCTGGCAACGGAACGCGGAGGTGAATGACGATGGCGCGCAACTGGCGTGACATTCGTGCCGATGCGGTGGCGCAGGGCCGCCTGGATCTCGATCGCGCTGCAACGGCGCGGAAAGAGATGTATCAAGCGGTCCGGGCGCACCGACTCACCGAGATACGCAAAGCCCACGGGCATCCGCGACAGGCCGACCTAGCGGCGCTCATGGGTGTGTCGCAGGCCTGGGTATCGAAGTTGGAGAGCGGCGATCTATCCCACACCGAACTAGACACACTCCGGTCCTACGTCGCCGCCCTGGGGGGCACTCTCAGGATTGTCGCCGAATTCGACGAGGGCAGCGTCGAGTTGGCGAACTAACCCACTCCCCCACCGACCAACAGACCCAGCACATAGGTGATACCCGCAGCGCCGTAGCCGATCATCAACTGCCGCAACGCCCGTCGTATCGGCGGTGCACCGGAGAGCAGGCCGACGATCACACCGGTACCCAGCAGTGCGATGCCGACCAACACGGCGGCGGTCAGTGCGGCCGTTGCTCCGCTGAGGCCGAAGAGATACGGCAGCACCGGGATAATCGCTCCGACGGCGAAGAACAGGAAGCTGGCGACCGCGGCCTTGAGCCCGGTGCCGATGGCCTCGTGCTGGTTGGCATCTGGGACAGCCGGCTGCTGTGTGCCGTCGGCATGGTTGCGCAGCACGGTGGCCGCATGCGCGTTGGCTTCCTCCGGACTCATGCCGCGGGCGCGGTAGACCAGTTCGAGTTCGTTGGCGTCCACATCGAGTTGGGTGAGCGCGGTGCCGACGTTCGGACTCGGCGTCGACGCTTCCAGAAGTTCGCGTTGCGAACTGACCGACACGTACTCGCCGGCCCCCATCGACAGTGCACCCGCGAGCAACCCGGCCAGCCCGGTCACCAACACGGTGTTCGACGCCACCCCGCTGGCACCGACGCCCAGGATCAACGCCAGATTGCTCACCAGTCCATCGTTGGCGCCGAAGACCGCGGCACGGAAACTGCCCGACAGCCGGTCCCGGCCACGGGAGGCCAGTGCGCGAATCACCTCTTCGTGGATCTGCTCGTCGGCGGCCATCGTCGCAGTGGCGTCGGCGTCGCCTTCATAACTGGCGCGAGCCTCGAAACGCTGAACCAACGCCAGGACGAACACCGACCCGAAGTGGCGCGCCAGGAAGGCCAGCACCCGGGTGCCCATGTCGGCGCGACGGGGTGGGCCGACCTGATCGCCCAGCAGCGCCAGCCAGTGCTGTTCGTGGCGCTCCTCCGAGGCGGCGATCGCCAGCAGAATCTCGCGCTCCTCGCCGTCGTAGCGCTGGGCCAGATCGCGGTAGACGGCCGCCTCGGCGCGTTCATTGGCCAGGTGCCTGCGCCAGCGGCCCAGATCGGAACGGCTCGGACTGCTGTCCGGTGGTCGGGCCCCGTCGGTGTTCACCCGGTCATTATTGACCGCGCATCCCCGCGGCGGGGCACTGCGCCAATTACGCCCTCGCTGACCCAAGCCAGGGATCAACGTGGAGTTGACCGCCGGCCGCCGGAACTTGCGATCTGCACCCATGCCGACAGCCGGGGGTGACAGGATCCCGCTATGGACAGCCCCAAGAAGAAGGCACCGGCCAAGAAGGCGCTGAAGGCACCCGCGAAAAAAGCACCCGCGAAAAAGGCCCCCGCCAAGAAGGCACCGGCCAAAAAAGCGGTGAAAGCTCCCGCGAAGAAAGCACCGGCAGCCAAGGCCCCCGCTAAGAAGGTTGCCAAGAAGACCCCGGCCAAGAAGCTTCGCGGCCAGGACACGATCACCGGGGCGCGGCGCCTGGGCGGCTGGGATTTCGCGACCTGGCGGATGGCCACTGACGACCCGGTTATGCGATCGACCATCATCGGCCTGCTGGTGCTGGAGCAGACCCCCGACTGGGACGTGCTGTGCGATCGCTTCGAACGGGCCTCCCGCCTAGCGCCGGTGCTGCGATCGAAGGTCGTGGAGGGACCGCTGAACCTGCAGACACCGCGGGTTGTCGTCGACCCCAATTTCGACTTGGGCTACCACATGCGGCACTACAGCCTGCCCGAAGGTTCTTGCTGGGACGACGTACTTACCGAAGCGCGCCGCCAGAGCATGACCGACTTCGACAAGGAACGCCCGCTCTGGCGGCTGACCGTGCTCGAGGGCCTGCCCGGCGGCAAGGCGGCACTCATCATGAAGTTGCATCACGCGATCGCCGATGGTCAGGGCACGGTGCAGCTGGGCCTGGCGTTGTTCGACTTCGCCGCTGAGGCAACCGATCTCGGTCCAATGCCGGCCGCACCGGAACCCGTCGAGCTCGACAGCAAAGGCTTCATGCAGGCGGTGCTCCGCAACAACGCCGGGTGGGTCGCCAAGACCGCCGAGGATGTCGTCAAGGGCATCGGGCCGCTGGCCTTGTCCGCCATCAAGAATCCTCTGGAGTTGCTCGGCAAGGTTCGGGAGACGGCGGAGTCGGTGGCGCGGTTTACCAAGATCCCGCTTCCACTCGGCCCGCTGTCGCCGATCATGCAGAAGCGCAGCATCAACTACCACTTCGACACCATCGACATGGACTTCGCGAAGTTCCGCGCAGCCGCCAAGAATCGCGATCGCACGGTCAACGATCTGTTCCTGGCGGCGATCAGTGTCGCCATGTACCGCTACCACGAGCGGATGGGGCGGCCGGTCGGCGAGTTGCGGATGAACATGCCGATCTCGCTGCGCACCTCAGCCGACCAGAGCAACGCGGTCACCATCGCGCGGTTCGAGATTCCCATCAGCAACGTCATCGACGACGTGCTGGAGGCAGCTGCGAACTCGGTCCGGAGCTGGCGTGCCGAGCCGGCACTGAAGCTGGCCGACTACTTCGCCGAGCTGACTCGGTTCCTGCCCCCGGAGGTGGTATCCGCGG
>CAMCWJ010000237.1 GCA_945882475.1 Bifidobacterium breve | reverse complement strand
GCGTCGTTGGCACTGCTGGCGTCGGCGTTGTTTGCCGGACTCCAGGCCACCGTCCTGCAGCGCGAGGTGGTCGACGGGTTCGCCCGCGAGATTGCCGGCAGCACGAACGCCGTCGTCGGTTCCATCCAGGCGGTGTGGAAGGTGATGGCGAACGGTTTCACAATGAATTCCGGTATCGCCGAGATCGACCGACTGCTGTCGCGGGGCGGAATGGACAGCATGCTGCTGACGATCTGGCTGATTATCGGCGCGGTGACATTCGGTGCCCTGCTGGAACACCTGGGGCTGATCGACCGGATCATCAACCCGATGATCGCCGGGGCGAGGAGCCGCGGCCGGCTCTACCTGACCGTGTTCGGCTGCGGCTTCGGGCTGAATGTCATCGCGGGAGATCAGTACATCGCATTGGTGTTGCCTAGCCGGATGTTCCGCGCGGAGTTCGAGAGTCGCGGCCTGGCGCCGCAGAACCTGTCCCGCCTTACGGCCGACAGCGCAACGGTGACTTCGCCTCTGGTGCCATGGAATTCGTGCGGCGCGTTCATGGGCGCGACACTCGGAGTTAGCACGTTGGCGTACTTCCCGTTCGCCTTCTTCAATGTCCTCAGCCCCTTGCTCAGCGTAGTCTACGGATTCACCGGATTTAAAGTCGTGCCGAATGGGCCCGAGGGTGCGACGGAAGGGCGGGCGTGACCACCACCGATTCCACCACCGAACGGGGCGCGCAGAAGGTCAGTCTGCCCACCCTGACCGCGATGGTCGTGGGTTCGATGATCGGCTCCGGAGTCTTCCTGCTGCCCCAGCGGTTCGGCTTCGAGACCGGTGTGTTCGGCGCGATCATCGCCTGGACCATCGCCGGAACTGGAATGCTCATGCTGGCCTTCGTCTTTCAGCGCCTGGCCACCCGCAAGCCGGATCTGGACGCAGGCATCTACGCGTACGCCAAGGCCGGTTTCGGCGACTACGTCGGCTTCAACTCGGCCTTCGGATTCTGGGCGTCGGCGTGTGCGGGCAACACTTCATACTGGGTCGTCATCATGACCACCACGAGCGCGCTGTTCCCCGCACTCGGTGCCGGTGACGCAGTGATCGCGGTCTTGGCCTCGTCGGTAGGGGTGTGGCTGTTCTGCTACTTGATCCTGCGTGGAGTCAAAGAGGCGGCCGTGATCAACCGGATCGCTACGATCGCCAAGGTCGTACCGATCCTGGTGTTCATAGTGATTGCCGCCATCGCCTTCAAGGGTGGGGTTTTCATCGACAACTTCTGGGGCGGCACGGGTGAGTATTCGCTGTCCTCGCTCTTCGAGCAGGCCAAGGGCACCATGCTGATCACGGTGTTCGTCTTCCTCGGCATCGAGGGTGCCAGCGTGTATTCCCGGTTCGCCAGGAAGCGCGAGGACGTGGGGCAAGCCACGGTTATCGGCTTCCTTTCGGTCCTCAGCATTTTCGCGTTGGTCACGTTGTTGTCCTACGGCGTGCTGCCGCAGGAGGAGTTGGCTGGTGTCGCCCAGCCTTCGATGGCCTCGGTGCTGGAGTCCATTGTGGGGCCGTGGGGTTCGGCCCTCATCCGGGTA
This sequence comes from Bifidobacterium breve, assembly GCA_945882475.1. Lineage (GTDB taxonomy): Bacteria > Actinomycetota > Actinomycetes > Mycobacteriales > Mycobacteriaceae > Mycobacterium. The sequence continues at coordinate 3,278 of CAMCWJ010000237.1, read as the reverse complement.
GGCGTCGTGTTGTCGGTGCTGGGGGCCTACCTGGCCTGGTCACTGATGGCCGCAGAAGTCCTCTACATCCCGGCGAAAGCCGATGATATGCCTCGCTTCCTTGCTCGAACCAATAGCAAGGGTGCGCCAGTGGTGGCTTTGGTGTTGGCAGCCGGCCTGGTGCAGCTGTTGCTGATTCTGCTGCTATTCACCTCCGACGCGCTGAACTTCATGCTCGACCTCACCGCGGCGCTGTCGCTCATTCCGTACTTTCTCGCGGCCGCCTATGCGGTGAAGCTGACGGTGACCCGCGAGACCTATGAGAACGGTGGAGCGCGGCGCGGCGACGCCGTGGTGGCCGGAATCGCAACGTTCTACACGGTATTCCTGCTCTATGCGGCAGGGCTCGACAAGCTGCTGCTGTCGTGCATCCTGTACGCGGCGGGGGCCGTGCTCTATGTCGTCGCTCGCCGCGAACGTAATCTTCGGGTGTTCACCCCCGCTGAGGCAGTGTTGTTCGTAATCATCGTGGCGGGAGCGGTCGCAGGCGTGGTGTCGCTGGCCACCGGCGCTATTCAGATCTAAGTATCGAAGGGATCGACATGACTCAACCGTCTGCCGCCTACGGAGTGCATTCCGAGGTGGGAAAGCTGCGCAAGGTGCTGGTCTGTTCGCCCGGTCTCGCGCACGAGCGGCTCACCCCTTCCAACTGTGACGATCTGCTGTTCGACGATGTGTTGTGGGTGCAGAATGCGCGACGCGACCACTTCGACTTCGTCGCCAAGATGCGCGAGCGTGGCGTCGACGTCGTCGAACTGCACAACGTGCTCACAGAGACGATCAGCAATCCCGACGCGAAGGCTTGGTTGCTGGATCGCGAGATCGTGCCCAACGGCGTGGGTCTGGGCCTTGTCGACGACATCCGCGGCTACCTCGATTCACAGGAGCCGCGGCGGCTGGCCGAGCTTCTGATCGGCGGCATGTCCACCCTCGATCTACCCAACGATGTGGCGTCGGGCTATCGGGCACTGGCCCGGGAGTCGGCCGGCGTCACCGAGTACCTACTGCCGCCGTTGCCCAACACGCTCTATACGCGCGACACCACCTGCTGGATCTATGGCGGAGTGACGCTCAACCCATTGTTCTGGCCGGCCCGACACGACGAGACGCTTCTGATGAAGGCCATCTACGAATTCCATCCGGAATTCGTGGGCTCGACGGTGTGGTGGGGCGACCCCGAGAAGTCCTGGGGGATGGCCACCATCGAGGGCGGCGACGTCCTGATACCCGGCAACGGTGTAGTTCTGATCGGGATGAGCGAGCGAACCTCGCGACAGGCGATCACCCAGGTTGCCGCCACTCTGTTCGCCCAAGGCGGCGCCGAAAGGGTGATCGTGGCAGGCATGCCGAAGCTGCGCGCCGCGATGCACCTCGACACCGTGTTCACCTTCGCGGACCGCGACGTGGTGACGATCTACCCCGAAATCGTCGACAAAATCCAGTCTTTCACCCTGGTGCCCAGCGACTCCCCGCCCGGACTCGACGTCATCGAGGAGAACAAGCCGTTCGTGGAGGTGGTCGCGGCGGCCCTCGGGTTGGGCGCGCTTCGGGTGGTTGAAACCGGAGGCAGCGCCTACGACTCGGAGCGCCAGCAGTGGGACAGCGGCAACAACCTGGTGGCCGTCGAACCAGGTGTGGTGTTCGCCTACGACCGCAATACCCATACCAACTCGCTATTACGCAAGGCGGGTGTCGAGGTGATCACTATCGTCGGCGCGGAATTGGGCCGAGGCCGCGGGGGCGGGCACTGCATGACCTGCCCGATCATTCGCGACCCGATCGACTGGTGAGCGGTCACTAGACCACGTTCCAGTTCCGGCTGCTAGCCTTCCGCCGATCCGGGTCGCCGCCTACCTGTGCCGCAATGGTGCCCCCAGTCGGACTCGAACCGACACTGTGCGGATTTTAAGTCCAAGGAAATGCTTCCGCCGGTGTTCCCCGGTGTACACGCCGAGTTCCAGAAAAGGGTCGTGAACAGCTCATACGCTCCGCCGGCGTTCGGTCCTGTTCGCCGCCGTGCGGAGTGGTTACGGTCAGGACTTGTGACACCCTCGTGACACCGAAGCACCACGCACCACTACTCAACGCAGACCCGTAGTGCGAGGCCTATCGGGACTAAGTGCACCAACCCGATGCACTCATCAGTCAGGATTCCCGCAGGCGGACTTGGACCCGCACCCCCGCGCTTAGAACGCTGACCTCCACCAAGGTGGCGGGCACTCACACCGCCGCCCGCCCGACCGGTACAACTCGGCCTGCAGCAAGCCGCCAAGAAGGTACTCCGCAAGTGCAACGGCAAGGGCAAATTGCAGTCATGACGGACGATCACCAACACCGAAAATCTTTTGGAGCATCCGCTCACGGTCGGACTCGGTTTCAGACGTCGTAATTGCCGACGACCCGCCGCGCTTCGGTGATTTGAATCCCGGCCCCCGGAGTATCAGCAGCAATAGTCTCCCGGACATGCTGAGGGCGGCTGCGCATGTAAACGGACTGGATGCTGCTATCAAATACTCCAGCCAGTTCAAGGATGTTCTTGATCCCCGACAAAATCTTGACGTGCTTCCAGGGTCTGCTGCCGCAGCAAAGACGGCGGCCACCGCTAAACCTGGCCCCTCCCGCACCACTAACTCGCGGGGTCGTTAAAGCGAGTTGGCATTGGCGGCATCCGCAGGTGCCGACACATAGAACAAGACACCGCGCCGGCCTATCCAGACCAATGCATCTCAGCTCGTGGTGTTGGCTCAATAGTCGGTCGCATATCTGGCCGTCCCGCTACCCGACCCGGTAGTTGTACACGGTCTGCCGGCTTACGCCGTATTCACCAGCGAGAGCGGTCACGGATTCGCCGTTGGCGAGACGTTCGCTCAGTTCAGACGCCTGGTCCTGCGAGAGGGCGGCTTTGCGTCCCTTGTACTTGCCGGCGGCTTTCGCGATAGCGATGCCCTCGCGTTGCCGCTCAAGGATCATCGACCGCTCGAACTCCGCGACTGCTCCCAGCATCGACAGCAGCAGGGTGTTCATGGCGGAGTCCTCCCCGGTGAAGGTGAGGGACTCTTTCACGAACTCGACGCGCACTCCCCTGCCGGTTAGTTCACGGACGATCCGGCGAAGGTCTTCAAGGTTCCTCGCCAACCTGTCCATCGAGTGGACGACCAGGATGTCACCCTCCCGGACATATTCCAGGGCCCGCGTCAGTTCGGGGCGATTGGTGTCCTTGCCGCTGGCCTTGTCGGTGA